>JBDTTK010000525.1:0-3833 GCA_039930685.1 Bryobacteraceae bacterium
AGAACATGACCGTTTCAATGATAGGCGACGACACCCTTTCGCTGATTGTGAACGCTCAGCCGCCTCTCGAACTCGAGCCGGTGAGAGACATGCGCTTCAATGTCAAGGGGCGCGTAGGCTTCAGCCTCGAGTTCAAGAAGGAGAACGGCGCCGTTAGCGAAATGATTCTCCAGCAGCCAAACGGCACGTTCGCCGCCAAGCGCGCTAAGTAGCGTCTTCGGCTCCAAATCGTTGCCGCGCGCGTCTCGTGCCGATTAGATACTTGGACAGCTCGCCAATGACGGCGACCGCCTGGCTTACGCCCGCGTCTTGCGCCGCTTCGGACCCATTTGCGCCCCCAGCAGCGAATACGCCGTCTCCACCCATTCGCACAGCAGCGGACGCGTTTCGCGTGGATCGATAATCTCTTCGACGCCGAACGCCTCCGCGGTCCGGAACGGCGAGCGATACTGCTGCAGCCGGGCCTCGATCTCGCGGCGTTTCGCCGCCGGATCCGGATCCGCCTCAATCTCCCGCCGGTATGCCGCCTGCACTCCACCCTCGATCGGAAGCGAACCCCAATCGCCCGACGGCCATGCGTACCGCAAATTCAAGCCCTGCGCATTTCCGTGCGCCGCGCCGGCGACCCCGTAGACGCGGCGCAGAATAATCGAAATCCACGGCACCGTCGCCTGATACACCGCCATCAGCGCCCGCGCGCCAATCCGCGCCGTACCCGCTTTCTCCGATGCCGTGCCAATCAGGAACCCCGGATTATCCACGAAGTTCACCGCCGGAATATGGAACGTGTCGCAGAGATCGATGAACCGGATCATCTTTTCCGCCGCGTCGGCGTCCACCGCGCCGCCGCCTTGTTTCGGATCGTTGGCCATTACGCCCACCGGATAGCCGTTCAAGCGCGCCAACCCGACGACCAGCGGCTTCCCATACAGCTTGCCGATCTCGAAAAACGAATCGCGGTCCACGACATTCCGTAAGATCTTCCGGACGTCGTAGCTGCGACGCCGGTCGCGCGGAATCGCCGACAGCAGATCTTCCTCCCGCCGTGCGGGGTCATCCCGAGGTTCGGTCCGTGGCGGCGCCTGCCAGACGTTCGACGGCAGGTAGGAAAGAAACTGCTTCACTTGCTCGAACGCCTCCGCCTCCGTCTCCACCTCGTTATCCACCGCGCCGCTGCCGCGCGCATGGATCTCCGCGCCGCCGAGCTCTTCCTTCGTAACCTTCTCCCCTACCCCCCGCTCCACAACCGGCGGACCCGCGATAAACAACTGGCTAACGCCCCGCACCATCACTGAAAAATGCGACGTCACCACACGGACCGCACCCAATCCCGCCACCGGACCCAGGCACGCCGCGACCACCGGAACCTCGCCCAGCAGTTCGACCACTGTGTCCCAACTCGGATTGGCGGGCACGTACGTGTAACCCATGATCTCGAGCGATTTCACGCTGCCGCCGCCGCCGGTGCCATCGACTAGCCGGACCATCGGCAGCTTTAGTCCGAGCGCGATCTTCTCCGCATAGCCCTGTTTCCCAGCGATGCTCGCGTCGCCTGCGCCGCCCCGGACCGTGAAATCGTCCCCCCCGACCACTACGCGCCGCCCGCCGATGCGCCCTGTGCCCATCACGAAATTAGACGGCGTGAACGAAGTTAGATTGCCCTGCTCGTCGTACACGCTCTTCCCGGCGAGCGCCCCGGTCTCATGGAAACTGCCGTCGTCGAGCAATTGATCGATCCGCTCGCGGACCGTGAGCCTTCCCGCCGCGTGCTGCCGCTCGACGTTCGCGCGCCCGCCCATCATGCGCGCCAACTCCATGCGTCGCTTCAGCTCGTCGATTTCCGGTTGCCAGCTCATGAATTCGCCATCCTAGCAGGTGCCCCGGCACGCTTGATCTCTCGCGCAGCGACGAGGCGCGGCCGAAAGACCGCGTCCCCAGTGGCTCGGACCTCCAGGTCCGGGATGAGCGGCCCAACCGAAGTTGACTACGCCTTCGGCCAACGCCCTCGAACCAGTGCCTCCGCCTCGTCACGCGTAGTCACCTCGCCCTCAAGCTGTGCATCCTCCACCGCCGTTAGAATCTCTTTGAATAATGGCCCCGGCTCGAATCCCATCGCCTGCAAGTCATCGCCGGTCAGCAGCCGCGGCGGCCGGATCGCCTCCGGCGGCAGCTCCGCCAGCTTCTCCCGCACGAACTCGTAATGGTCCAGCTTGCCGTGGCTCGACAGCGAATCCACCCGGTGCAGAGCCATGTGTTCGCCGAAATGCGGCAGTCGCATGAACCGCTTCAGCGTCGATTGCTTCATCTGACGGATGTGCGACCACCGCATGTGATTCTCAATTAGAGCCGTGATCTCAGCGATCTCCTCGCCGGAAAACTTGAGCCGCTTGAGAATCGCATCCGCGATTTCGAGCCCCTTCTCGACATGCCCATCGAACCGGATCCTGTCCGGCGCACGCCGGAACGTCCCCGGCTTCCCGACATCGTGTAGCAATACGCCCATCGCCAGCGTCGCCGTTGGAGAGCCTTCCAGTAAATCGAACATCAACAGCGTGTGCGTCCACACATCGCCCTCCGGATGGAATTCCGGCGGCTGCTCGACGCCCTGCATCGCCTTCACCTCAGGCAGAATCTCGGCCAGCAGACCCGTCTCGTCGAGCAGCCGCAAGCCGCGGCTGGCGACTCCTTCGGTCAGAATCCGGACGATTTCATCCCGCACGCGCTCCGCCGAAATCACGTGAATTGCTGCCGCCAGACGCCGGATCGCCGCTGACGTCGCATCCTCGATCGCAAATCCCAACCGCGCCGCGAACCGCACCGCTCGCAGCATCCGCAGATGATCCTCCGCGAACCTGCGCTCCGGATCGCCGACCGCCCGCACGATCCCCGCCGCAAGGTCAGCCCGCCCGCCCACGTAGTCCAGCACCTCGCCGGACTCCGGGTCGAGGAACATCGCGTTGATCGTAAAGTCCCGCCGCAGCGCGTCCTGCCGCGGATCGGTCTCAAACGTCACCTGCTCCGGATGCCGTCCGTCGGTATAGGAATGATCGCTCCGGAAGGTCGCGATCTCGATCTGCTGTCCTCCTCGCCGCAGCAGCATCACTCCGAAATGCGCGCCGACTCCAATCGCGTCCGGAAACAGCGCGGCAACCTCAATGGGCGTCGCGTCGGTCGCAAGATCCAAATCCTTCGGCTCACGCTCCAGCAGCCAGTCCCGTACGCACCCGCCGACAAGCAGCGCTCTCTTACCACGTTTGCGCAAGGCACGCGCGGCTTCCGCGGCGAGTGTTGCGTCTTTGCTTGAGCGCCAGTCCACGCATTCAATCGTAGAATAGGTGATGGCAGAAAGCCTTCGAACCCTCAATGTCACCTTCTGGCAGTAAATTTGCGCCATCGCCCAAAGTGGTGGTGGCGACAACCGTAGCTCTTTCTTTCATCAGTTTCTGGCGCGGTGCGGCAATCGTCCTCAGTGACCTTGCCTCGTCCGCCTTCTATGCCGGCGGCGTCGCCGAGGAAGCCATCGGCAAGTCGGCCCCCTGGTTTGTCCTCGGCGTCATGCTGTTCAGCTATGCGGTCCGCAGTGTCTACATGGAAAGCTGCGGCATGTTTGTCCGCGGCGGCGTCTATGTCGTCGTACGCGACAGCATGGGCCCCGTGATGGCCAAGATTTCCGTCTCGTGCCTGGTCTTCGACTACATCCTCACCGGACCGATCAGCGTCGTCAGCGCTGGCCAGTACCTTGGCCGCCTGCTGAACGAGATCAGCGAACTGATGCATCAGAGCTTCCGCATTGATCCGAACGGCTTCGCCGCGTTCTTCGGCGTCGCCATCAC
>JBDTTK010000526.1:0-3830 GCA_039930685.1 Bryobacteraceae bacterium
CAGGAACTCGGCGTCACCTGCATCTGGCTGCTTCCGTTCTTTCCGTCCCCGCTCCGCGACGACGGCTACGACATCAGCGATTACATGAGCATCCATCCGAGCTACGGCACGATGGAGGATTTCAGGGCCTTCCTCGATGCCGCGCACGACCTCGGCATGCAGGTGATGGTCGAGCTCGTGGTGAATCACACCTCCGATCAGCATCCCTGGTTTCAGGCTGCGCGCCACTCGCCGCCGGGTTCGCCGGAGCGCGAGTTCTATGTCTGGACCGATAACGACCAGAAGTACAAGGACGCCCGCATCATCTTCACGGACACGGAAAAGTCCAACTGGACCTGGGACCCGGAGGCGAAGGCCTACTACTGGCACCGCTTCTTCTCGCACCAACCGGACCTCAATTACGACAACCCGCTGGTGGTCGAAGAGGTCCTGAAGACCATGCGCTTTTGGCTCGACATGGGCGTCGACGGCCTTCGCCTTGACGCGATTCCGTATCTCGTCGAACGCGACGGAACCAACTGCGAAAACCTGCCCGAGACCCACGTCGCGCTCAAGCAGATCCGCGCCGCCATGGACGAAGGCTACGAGAACCGCATGATTCTCGCCGAAGCCAATCAGTGGCCGAGCGACGTCCGGCCCTATTTTGGCGAAGGCGATGAATGCCACATGGCATTTCATTTTCCGCTGATGCCGCGCATCTTCATGGCGCTTCGCCTCGAGGACCGTCTGCCGGTCGTCGAAATCATGGGGCAAACTCCCGGCATTCCCGAAACGTGCCAGTGGGGCATCTTCCTCCGCAACCACGACGAGCTCACGCTCGAAATGGTCAACGAAGAAGAGCGCGATTACATGTATCTCGCCTACAGCGCGGATCCGCGCATGCGCATCAACATCGGCATTCGCCGGCGACTTGCGCCGCTCATGGACAACAATGCGCGCCGCATCGAGTTGATGAACAGCCTGCTGCTGTCATTCCCCGGCACGCCCATCATGTACTACGGCGACGAGATCGGCATGGGTGACAACATCTACCTTGGCGACCGTAACGGCGTCCGCACGCCAATGCAATGGAGCGCCGACCGCAATGGCGGCTTCTCGCGCGTCACCCCCGCCAAGCTATTCAGCCCCGTCATCATGGATGCGGTCTACGGTTACGAGGCGGTAAACGTCGAAGCGCAGCAGGGCGAAGCGTCGTCGCCGCTCAACTGGATGCGGAACATGATCGCGCTCCGCAAACTGTTTCGCGTGTTCGGCCGCGGCACGATCGAATTTTTCCATCCCGTCAACCGGAAAGTACTCGCCTACCTCCGCCGGGGCGAAGGCGAGTTGATCCTTTGCGTCGCCAACTTGTCGCGGTTCGCGCAACCCGTGGCGCTCGATCTACAGGCTTTCCGCGGCATGCGGCCGGTCGAGATGCTCGGCTACGTGGAGTTCCCGATGATTGGCGAGCAGCCCTATCCGCTATCGCTCGCTCCTTACGGATTCCTGTGGTTTGAGTTGCAAAAGGTCGCAACGGAAGCGGCGACTCTTCCCGAGGAAATCGGTTCGGTCGCGACCGCGCTCAGCATGGAGACCGGCTGGACCGGGCTGTTTGAGGGACCGTACGCCCCGGTCGTCGAGCGGGAACTCGCCGCGTTCCTCCCGCGCCAACGCTGGTTCGGCGGAAAATCGCTGCGAATCGCGAGCGCCGTGGTCGTGGATTGGGCCGAACTGCCGTCCACGAGCGCCGCGCTGGCCGTGGTCGAAGTAAAGTATCAGGACGCAGGGTCGGACCTGTACGTCGTTCCCCTCGCCGCAAGTTACGGAGCCGCGGCCGGGGCGATCCGCACGGACGCGCCCGGTGCGATTCTTTGCCCCATTGTTTCGCCCGACGGCAACGGATCGCTCCACGACGCGATGTACGATCAAATCTCTTGCGCCGAATTACTTCGCTACATCGGAGAACAACAGGAGATCAAGGCGCGCCATGGAGTGATCCGCGGTCTGCGGAGCGAGGCATTCGAAACCCTCCGCGGTTCAGCCGGAGTCGATTTGGCTCCCCGGCGCCTCTCCGGCGAGCAAAGCAACACATCGATCCTTTACGGCAGCCGGCTCATCATGAAGCTGTTCCGCAAGATCGAACCCGGACCCAATCCGGACTGCGAGATTGGCCGGTACATGACCGAGGAAACGGACTTCCGCCGCATTCCTCCGTTCGGCGGATCGCTCGAATACGTTCGCGAAGGCGCGAGCCCCACTACGCTCGCCATGCTGCAGGGCCTGGTCGAAAACGAGGGCGATGGCTGGAAGTGGTTCCAGGAGGAGCTGGCGCGTTATCTGGAGGCGCATGCGCCGGTGGCCTTCCCGCCTCACCAAGCGGTGCCGGAAGGCGCGCTCTTCGACTTCGCGGAAAATCCGACCAGCGAGTTCGCGCACGAGCATGTAGGCATCGGCCTCGATTCCGCCGCCTTGCTCGGCCGGCGGACCGCCGAAATGCACCTCGCGCTCGCCTCTTTCGGCAGCGAGCATCCGGAATTCGTCGCCGAGCCAATGGGAGCCGGGGATCTCGAGGAACTGGCCGCGGGCTTCCGCCTCCACGCCATCCTCGTCCTCGACCGGCTCAAGGAAAACATCGCCCGGCTGCCCGACGAATTTGTCGAGCTGGGAGGACTGCTTCTCAGTAGGCGTCGTGAGTTGATGGGCGCTTTCCAACTGCTGGGTGACGCCGGCATCGACGGCTTCAAGACGCGGATCCACGGCGACTATCATCTCGGCCAGGTCCTGCTCGTAAAGCAGGATTTCGTGATCCTGGACTTCGAAGGCGAGCCCGCGCGATCTCTTGCCGAACGCCGCGCGAAGTACTCGCCGCTGAAGGATGTCGCCGGAATGCTCCGGTCCTTCAGCTATGCTGCACAGGCCGCCATGATCGCGTATCAGGCGCGCCGTCCGGATTACGCCGACCGCCTCGGTCCCTGGACCCGCCTGTGGGAGTACAGCGCCATGGCCGAGTTCTTGCGCGCATACCGGGCTACACTCGGGGACGCGAAGTGTGTGCCCTCGACCACCGACGGCTTCCGCGTCTTGCTGGACGCCTTTCTGCTCGACAAGGCGTTGTACGAGTTGCTGTATGAGTTGGACCACCGTCCCGCCTGGGTCAGAATCCCGGCTGCGGGAATTTTAGCGCTGCTGCGATAGCATGCCGCAAGCGCCGTTGCGAGAGGAGTCTGGAGGATAAGTATGGCTGCGTTGGACACGATCGCCCCGGAAACCGCCGAGAGCCTGGACCGTATCGGCAAAGCCGACCTCGTCGTCGCTGCACCGTCTTGCCTGAGTCCGGACCTGCTCGCCGCCGCGGCCGCCGGACTCAATCCGGTCCTGTCCGCCCTCCTTCCGAATAGCAAGGCCGTACTGCTCCATCCGGTTACCGCGGCTTCAGAACCGAGCGGAGAGGGGGCGGGTGAAAACGCAAGCCTGCAACTGGTTCCGTACCCCCTTGCGCCGATCGAACGGTACCGCGAGCAGTCCCTGGATCACGGCCTGCGCTCGCTCTCTCAAATCGGCCGGATGCTCGGCGCGCGCGCCTGCGTCATGCTCGGCTCGGAGGCGGCCGACGCAGTTCCCGAGGCCGTGAGGGCGCTCGCCGATCCGGTGTTGAACAACGGCTACGATCTCGCGGTGCCCCTGTATGCCCGGCGCAAATTCGCCAGCCTCATTAACAGCGGCATCGTCTACCCGCTGGTCCGCGCGGTATATGGCGTCCGCCTCAGCTATCCGATGGCCGTCGACCTCGCTTTCTCCGCGCGTCTCGTGGACCAGGAGTTTCGCGGCGCGCCCGGCGCCGGCGCGTCATC
>JBDTTK010000527.1:0-3815 GCA_039930685.1 Bryobacteraceae bacterium
GGTGCCGCTGGCGGGCACCTCGAACGACTCGGCCATCTCGAACACGGCGTCCGGCTTACCGATGTTCCAGCCCTCCAGGAACTCCACCGGCTTGGGTGCGTCCTTCGATTTGCCAGCCGGCGCGCCGGCGTCCGCCCAAGCGGTCAAAGTCTGGATTTCGGCATCGTTCAGGCGACGCTCGTTGTGGAACTTGCCAAATGCCGGATCCGCGAACCAGGGCGGCATGCTCCGCTGGAGCACCGCCGTGCGAATGGCCTTCGCCCAGGGCCGCGATTGCTCGTAGGTCAACAGGGACATTGGGGCTGCTTCGCCGGGTCGATGGCAGGTCTGGCAGTTCTTTTGAAGAACCGGAAGCACATCCTTGTAAAAGGTCGGCGGCGTGGAAGCCGCGACCAGGGGAGCCACGGCGAGCAGAAAAGCAGCGAAACGCATAGGCCGATTGTACGCTTCCGGGTCACGTGGCGGAAGGCGATTGGGTTACCTTAGATCTTTATGTCAATGCTCCAGGTGGTGGTCCTTGCCATTCTTCAAGGAATCACCGAATTCCTGCCCATTAGCAGTTCCGCTCACCTGGCCCTGACTCCATGGCTATTCGGTTGGCCGGACCAAGGGCTGGCTTTCGACATCGCCCTACACTTTGGAACGCTTCTCGCGGTGATCATTTACTTCTTTCGCGACTGGCTACAAATCATCGGCCAGGGGCTTGGCATGTCGATCGGCTTCGATCCAGAGTTGAAGCGGAACCGGAATCTCCTTTGGCTTCTCGCAGGCGCGAGTATCCCGGTCGGCATCGCGGGACTCCTACTGAAGCACCAAGCGGAAGAGGTCTGGCGTCATCAGCCGTACCTCATCGGCGGAATGCTCGTCGGCGTCGGGCTCCTGATGGCTCTCGGCGAGCGAACCGGACGCAAGATCCGCGATCTGTCGCACCTGGCAGGGATCGACGCAGCCGCCATCGGAATCGCGCAGGCGCTCGCGGTCGTGCCGGGCACGTCCCGCAGCGGAATCACGATCACGGCCGGACTGTTTCGCGACTTCGACCGCTACGCCGCCGCCCGCTTCTCGTTCCTGCTCTCAACGCCTGCCATCGCCGCAGCCGCGTTGAAGGACGTCTGGGACCTGACGAAGCACGGCGGCCTAGCACCAGAGCTTCGAACCCCGTTTGCCGTGGGAATCCTGGTCAGCGCCCTCACCGGGTGCCTGGTGATCGGCGTGTTCCTCCGCTTCCTGCGGCGAGGGTCCTTGAACGGCTTCATCGCGTACCGTGTGATCTTTGGCATACTAGTAATCGCTCTGGCCTATTTCCGCGGCTACGCGGGATGAACATTTTAGGACCGACTCGCCATCATCGGCTCAATGAGGCAGCGGCGGTAGTGTTTCTACTCGCCGGCTTCTTCGTGCTTTTCAGTCTGGCCTCTTACTATCCGCAGGATCCGTCCTGGAATACAGCGGGCAGCGCGTTACAACCGAACAACCTCAGCGGCCGCGTCGGCGCGATTTTTGCCGATCTCGCCCTCCAGGGCTTCGGCCTTGCGGGTTATGGTATCCCCCTCCTCCTCTTCGTCGTTTCCTGGAAATGGCTGCGCTCGTCGGAGATCAGCGCCCCATGGATCAAGATCGCCGGGGCTGCGCTCCTGCTGTTTTCGGTCTGCGCCGGACTGGCCCTTCTGCCATCGTGGCGGCCGGTCGGCGGCGTGATTCCAGCCGGAGGCATCGCCGGAATTCTGCTGGCGGACTATCTGACAGGCAGCTTCAATACGACCGGCGCATCCCTGGTGACCGCTGCGTGTCTGATTGTCGGCGTGTACCTGGTTTCGCGCTTCTCGATGGCGATCCTTGCCGGGTGGCTTGCCGGGCCCATGGCGGTGTTCGGACGAATGTTCGCCGGGTGGAAACAGTGGCGTGAACGGCGAGCCGAAATCGCGATCGAGAGGGCAAAGACTCGCGCCGCCCGCCGCGCGCTTGCGCGTGCCCAGGCAGAAGAGGATGACGAGAATCCGCTGCGCCGCCGCGGTCAGTTCCCGGCAATGACCATGGCTGCGGCCGCCGGCGCCGGATCTGGTGCCGGCTACAGTTCGCAGGGCATTCCAACGCCTGAAGCGCTGGCCGTCCCAGAGCCGGCCGTTCCACGGGGACGCCGGCAGCCGATCCCATCGCCGGTGCAGGATTTCAACGAGATTCCGATCCACACGCTTGAGCTGTATACGCCTCCAGCGCCCACGGAATCCGCGCCATGGGACGAGCCGACCGCTCCGCATCTGGTCACCGGACAGGACGAGCCGGCCTCGCGGCGTACGCCTTCCGTCTCCAAGCGGCGGATCAGCTTCCGCCTTCCGGGGACCGCGCTGCTGAACGAGCCGAGCGCGCGGCTGGCGTACGACAGCCAGGAGTTGAAAGAGACGGCGGCCGCGATCAAGGCCAAGTTCGAAGAATTCAACGTCCGCGGGACGGTCACGCAGATCAACCCCGGCCCGGTCGTTACGACCTTCGAGTTCAAGCCGGAAGCCGGCGTAAAACTTTCGCGCATCACCGCTTTGTCAGAGGACTTGAGTCTGGGCCTGCAAGCGGAATCGGTGCTGATTGAACGAATTCCCGGCAAGCCGACGGTCGGAATCGAGGTGCCGAATACGAAGCGCGAAGTGATCAGCCTGCGGCAGATCCTCGAATCGGAAGAGTTCAATTCGTCCACTTCCGCGCTCACCATGGCGCTGGGCAAAGACATCAGCGGGCGCATCCGCGTGACGTCGCTCGAAACGATGCCCCACCTGTTGATTGCCGGTTCCACGGGTTCCGGCAAAAGCGTCATGGTCAATTCCATGATCATGTCGGTGCTCTATAAGTCGACGCCACAGCAGGTCCGGATGATTCTGGTTGACCCGAAGCGCGTTGAATTCGGCTTGTACGAAGGCGTGCCGCACCTGCTGACGCCGGTGATCACGGACGCGAAGAAGGCAACCAACGCTCTGCGCAACGCGGTCCTCGAAATGGAGCGGCGACTCAAACTGCTCGCTTCACTTGGTGTACGCAACATCGATCAGTTCAATAAGAAGGTCAAGCTCCTCAAGGAAAAGCCGCGCAGCCTGTTTGAAGAGGGCACCGCCGAAGAGGAAGAGCTCGAGCATCTGCCGTACATCATGATCGTGATCGACGAACTCGCCGATCTGATGACGCTCGAACGCGCGAACGTCGAAGAGTCGGTGATGCGGCTGGCGCAGATGGCGCGCGCAGTCGGCATGCACTTGATGCTCGCGACGCAGCGGCCGTCGGTCGACGTGGTCACCGGACTGATCAAAGCCAATCTGCCTTCGCGCATCAGCTTCCGGCTGCGGACGCGGGTCGACTCGCGCACGGTGCTGGATGCGATGGGCGCCGAGCATCTGCTTGGACAGGGCGACATGTTGTTTCTGCCGCCGGGCTCTTCGCGGCTGATCCGCGTCCATGGGCCGTATGTGTCGGAAACCGAAATTGCGGACGTCGTGAATTTCTGGAAGGAGCAGGCGCAGCCGGAGTACGACCAGACGTTTCTGCTCGCGCCTCCGTCGGCCGATGACAACGATCCGGAGATCGAGGAATTCGACGGCGATCAGGATCCGATGTATCAGGACGCCGTGAAGTGCGTCCTCGAAATGGGGAAGGCGTCGACGTCGACGCTCCAGCGCCGTTTGCGATTGGGCTACGGCCGCGCGGCGCGCATTCTCGACATGATGCAGCGGGAAGGCATCATCGGACCGCCGGACGGCAGCCGTCCGAGAGAGGTCCTGAAGCGGCCGGATTGGTTGGCGGAAGTGGAAAGCCAGATGCGGTAGCGACCCTAG
>JBDTTK010000528.1:0-3812 GCA_039930685.1 Bryobacteraceae bacterium
GTTGTATGGATCCATTTTGTTGCGAACGTTCTGGGTCGCCTTCGTCTCGACGGCGCTGTGCGCGGTGCTCGGATTTCCTTTGGCGCTGTTCATCGCCCGCAGCGGAGAGCGCCGCAACCTGTACCTTTCGCTGGTGATCCTGCCATTCTGGACGAGCTTTCTGGTTCGGACCTATGCGTGGATGTTCCTCTTGCGCGACACAGGTCTCATTAATTCCATGTTGCAGGGCGCAGGCATCATCAAGGACCCGCTACCGCTGCTCTATAACGACGGCGCAGTAATCCTCGGCCTCGTGTACGGCTATCTGCCGTTCATGGTGCTGCCGATTTACGCCACGCTGGAACGGCTCGACAAGAGTCTCCTTGAAGCTGCCGCGGACCTCGGCGCGCGCCCCTGGAGCGCTTTGTGGCGCGTCACGCTGCCACTGTCCGCTCCGGGCCTGCGCGCCGGTTGCGTGCTGGTCTTCATCCCGACGCTGGGCACGTACCTCACCTCGGATCTGCTAGGCGGGAGCAAGACGATTCTGATCGGCAATCTGGTGCAGAACCAGTTCACCGCGTCACGCGACTGGCCGTTCGGCGCAGCGTCATCGCTCATTCTCATGGCCGTCGTGATGGCTCTGCTGCTTGCGCTGCTTCGAAAGGGCGGGGAGGACGCGCTTTTGTGAAGCAAACCTCTCGACTCCTCGGTGTGTACGCGGTAGCCGCCTACGCTTTCCTTCATGTTCCGCTGCTGATCCTGGCAGTCTTTAGCTTCAACTCTTCGAAGTTTACGGTCTGGGAGCACTTCTCGCTCGACTGGTATCGCGCCGCGTTTGGAAACTCGCAGCTGGTGGAATCCGCCGTGAACAGCCTCGTGATCGCCATTGTGGCGACGGTGTTTTCGACTGCGGTCGGAACGCTCTGCGCCTACGGTCTGTGGAAGCGCAAAGCCCCTCTCCTCTCGGGCGCGCTGTATCTTTCACTGGTCACGCCGGAGATCGTCACAGGCGTTTCGCTCCTCGCGTTTTTCCAGTGGACGTTCCGCTATCTGCACCTGCAACTCGGAATGCACACCGTCGTTCTGGCGCACGTGGCGTTCTGCGTCTCCTACGTCGTGATCGTGGTCATGGCGCGGCTGCGGACCTTCGATCCGGCGCTTGAAGAGGCCGCGCTCGACCTCGGCGCAACCGAATGGCAGGCGTTCCGCCAGGTTACGTTGCCGAACATTCTTCCTGGCGTGGCCGCGGCTGCGCTGCTCGCCTTCACGGTTTCGATCGACGACTACGTGATCACGAGCATGGTCGCGGGCGTCGATTCGGAAACGCTGCCGATGGTCATTTACGCGATCGCGCGGCGCGGCGTCAATCCGATGCTGAACGCGATCTCGACTCTGATCGTTTGCGGCTTGGGCGTCGTCGTCATGCTGTCCGAAAGGCTGCAGCGGACATGAACCGCCGCCTGTTCCTGATGGGCGTGGCCGGCGCAGCCGGGTGCTCTCGCGAATCGCGCCCCCGCCTCAATGTCTATAACTGGTCCGACTACGTCGCGCCCGACACGATTTCGAATTTCGAGCAGGAATTCGGAGTCTCGGTCCGCTACGGGGTCTTCGAGAGCGCGCCGGAGCTGCTTGCAAAAGTGATGACCGGAAATTCCGGTTGGGACGTTGTTTTTCCGCCGAACGACTACATCCAGCCGATGCGCGAGATGGATTTAGTCGCCAGGCTCCGGCACGATTGGCTCAAGAACTTGGACCAACTGGAGCCGCAGTTCCTGCGTCCGCCCTGGGATCCGGATCTGACATCCTGCGTGCCCTACATGCACGGCTCCACCGGCATCGTCTATCAGAAGTCCGTTGAGCCGATCTCGGCCTGGGCGGATCTGTGGTCGGATCGCCTTCGCGGACGCATCACGATGATTGACGATCCGATCGAAGTCTTTGGAGCGTGCCTCAAAAAGCTCGGCCTACCCCTGAACTCCTCTGACCCGGGTGAGCTGCGCCGCGCCCAGAAAGAGGCGATCGACCAGAAGCGCTTGGTGCGTGCCTACCTCAACGCAGAAGTGCGCGATCAATTGGTTGCCGGCGACGTTCTCGCGGCGCAAGCCTGGGCCATTACAGCCCAGCAGGCGATGGATGCGTCGCCGAAACTCGCGTTCGCGCATCCCGAAGAAGGCTTCGCGCTCTTTGCCGACAATATCGTCATTCTTCGCGAGAGCAAGCGCCTGGAACTCGCTCATCGCTTTGTCGACTACCTCTTGCGTCCCAGGGTTAACGCAGCCGTCGTGCTGACCACCAAGACGGCGACCTGCAACGCGGGCGCGCGAAGGCTGCTTCCGGAATCCATTCGCAAGAATCCGGTGCTCTATCCGCCGCCCGAAATGCTGGCGCGCGCCGAGTGGTTCGCGCCGCAGTCCATAGCCGGTCAACGGCTGCGAGATCGCTTGTGGACCGAGATCAAGTCGGCGTAGTGTTCGCGCATGGCCTTCAGGCCCGTGAAGCTGCATAATAAATAACGAACCTGGCGGCGCGCCCGTGGAGTGAGCTTGCAGATTGGCGACCAGATCGGCGATTACGAAATCACCGGCGTTCTCGGAGCCGGCGGGATGGGCCGCGTCTACAAGGTCCGCAACGTCATCTCCGACCGGTATGAGGCGATGAAGGTTTTGCTGCCGGATCTGCAGCACGACCCGGGACTCGCCGACCGCTTCATTCGCGAGATTAAGCTCCAGGCCACGCTGCAGCACGCGCACATCGCGCAGCTTTTCACCGCGTCGAGAATCGACAACCAACTTCTGATGTTCCTCGAGTTTCTCGAGGGCAAGACTGTCGAGAGCTGGCTAAAGGGCGGCCCGATTCCGGTAAATCACTCGATCGAATTCATGACGCAGACGTTGTCGGCGCTTGAGTACGCTCATGAGCGCAACATCATCCATCGCGACATCAAGCCCGCGAACATGATGATCACGCCAGTCCACGGCGGCTCCGGGCATGTGATCAAGCTGATGGACTTTGGCATTGCCCGCGCCGTCGACTATTCGCTGACGACGACCGGCGTAACGATGGGCTCGGTCTATTACATGTCGCCGGAACAGGTGAAGGGCGCGAAGACGCTGGACGCGCGTGCCGACATTTACTCCGCCGGAATTTCTCTGTACGAAATGGTGACCGGAAAGAAGCCGTTCGACGGCGAGAGTTCCTACGAGGTCATGAATGCGCATGTGCTGCGCTTCCCTGACCCGCCTCGTTCAATCAATCCTTCGGTTCCGGTTGAACTTGAGGCGGCCATTTTCCGCGCCATCGCAAAGTCGCCGGATGACCGCTTTCGTTGTGCGGCTGACTTTCGATATGCCTTGGCGATGATCCCGCGCGCAAATCCATCGGCGCATCCGACGCCGGTGGCCTCCGTCGAGATTCCTCGAACCCTAATCGACACCCCTACGATCCCTCCGGCCGCGGACCGCCAGCCGAAAGCTCGTGCGATTTTGGGATGGGTTGCCGGAGCCACTGCCGTGGTCGCCGCGGGAGTCGCCGGCGTTTTCCTGCTGACGTCGCGGCCCTCCGCCGATCCGGCGAAGCCGTCGGTCGAAATCAGCCAGGTAACTCCTTCACCCGAAGTTTCAAAGCAAGCGCCAACTCAGACTCCGGCGCGAATTCCGGAACAGCCTCCTCCGCCCGTCCGTACCGACCCAATCCCCGTCGCCAGGGTCCCTGCGAAACCAGTAGCAGCCGCTCCCGCCCCGCCTCGACGCCAGATTCCACCCGTCCAGACGCCCGCGAAGCCGCCTCCAGCAAAGCCGCCTCCTGCAAAGCCTCCGGCCGTGATTGCCGCCGCC
>JBDTTK010000529.1:0-3806 GCA_039930685.1 Bryobacteraceae bacterium
TCGGAAAGGCCTCCCGGTTACTTACGGAATACCGTAGCGCCGACTAATTTTAACGACTGGCGGGCTCAGAATCGGAGTTTCCAGGCGATCAGTGCACTTTCGGGGTTTGGTGCGTCGCTTACAGGTTCCGGTGAGCCGGAGCAGTTACGGGTGCAGGTCACCGACTCGGCGTTCTTTTCCGTTCTTGGCGTTCAGCCGATGATTGGCCGGGCGTATACAGCCGAAGAGGAAAAGCCCGGTTCGCAGGTTGTGATTCTGGGTTACGACATTTGGGCGGGACGCTTTGGTGCGAAGCGGGATGTCGTAGGGTCGACCATCGTACTCGACGGAGCCGCGACGACGGTGATCGGCGTAATGCCGCCGAACTTCCAGATGTTTCAGAAGGCCGACATCTGGATGCCGCTGCATGTTCCGAAAACAATGGACAACCGGCGGTCTCATATCCTGCGGGTGATCGGGCGTCTCAAGGACGGATTGACGATCGACCAGGCGCGCGCGGATCTATCCGGAATCGCGAACCAGATCGCTGAACTTTCCCCTGAGACCAACAAAGGTTGGGGTGTGACGATCGACCCGCTGCACCAGATCATCGTGGGCGATGAGTTGCGCCGGACGTCGCTGGTGCTGTTCGGGGCGGTCACGTTTATCCTCCTGATTGCCTGCGCGAACGTCGCGAACCTGCTGCTCGCGAGGGGCGCGGCTCGGGCCCGCGAATTCGCTGTCCGTTCGTCGCTCGGCGCATCTGGCGGCCGATTGTTCGGCATGTTGCTCACAGAGAGCCTGCTGCTCGCCGTGACCGGCGGTGTCCTCGGTGTCGCGCTTGCCTGGACCATTGTCCGAGTGGCGCCTTTCTGGCTGCCGGCCGGAACGCTGCCACCCGGCATAGCACTTGGCTTGGACCTTCGCGTTCTTGCGTTCGCGCTCGGCGCGACGCTGGCCACCGGAATACTGTTCGGAGCCATTCCCGCCTGGCGCGCGGCACGATCGTCCGCGGCGAACGATCTGCGTTCGGGAAGCCGGTCGGTGACAAGCGTGGGCCGCTTCCGGAGCGTATTGGCAGGCGCCGAGATCGCGATTGCGGTCGTACTGGTGGCTGGCGCTGGATTGATGGTCCGCGCACTATGGGCGCTGCAGCAGGTTGACCCGGGGTTCCGAACGGACAACGTACTGACCATGCGCCTCTCGCTTGCACCCAAGAGATATACATCGCCCGAAGGCGTCCGCGCCTTCTACAACTCGCTGGCGCTGGAACTTGAGAATACGGCGGGCATCAAATCAGCCGGCTTTGTGACCGATCTACCGCTCGACGGTTGGAGCTTCGGAGAAATGTTTCAGGTGGCCGGACAGCCCGACCCAGGCAAGGCATCCCGGCCATTCGCTCATTTCCAGCACGTCAGTCCGGGTTACTTCCGCACGATGGGAATTGGACTCGCTCGCGGGCGCTATTTGAATGAACACGATACGGCCGGCGGAACGCCGGTTTGCATGGTCAACGAGGCTTTCGCCAAGAAGCAGTTACAGGGAAAGGAGCCCGTTGGGGCTCTTGTGCAAATCGGCGACTCAAAAGAATTCCGGCAAATCGTCGGGGTGGTTCGGCAGGTAAAAGTCGAGGGTCCAGGCGAAATCCGGGAGCCAAGCGAGATCTACGTTCCCTTCGACCAGATGACAAATATGAATTCTTCGCTGGCTGTACGGACAGCCGGCGACCCGATGGGCATGGCGGAAACGATCAAGGGAGTAATCCGGAAGATCGACAAGGATCAGCCCATCAGGCTGCTGCGGACGATGGAGATGGTCGCGTCAGAAAGCGTGGCCCAGCCACGCTTCCGGGCACAACTTCTAGGGTCATTCGCAGGGGTCGCCCTCCTGCTCGCTGCGGTAGGAACCTTTGGCGTGATGGCTTTCTCGGTAAGTCAACGGACCCGCGAATTCGGAATCCGAATGGCTTTGGGCGCCCGCGGATCGCAGGTGCTGGGACAAGTCCTGGGAGGCGGCCTGAAAATAGCGGCTGCGGGTGTCGCCGTCGGCCTGGCGCTAGCGTTCTGGCTAACCGAGTTCCTAAAGAGTCTGCTCTTCGGCGTGACGGCGCAGGATCCTCTGACGTTCATCGCGGCGCCGGTCGTGCTGGTGGTAGCGACGGCAATCCCATGCCTCGCGCCCGCCATTCGGGCGACACGCGTGGATCCCGCCATCGTGCTCCGGGAGGAGTAGCGCAGATCATACGCGGGCGGCTACAGCCCTTCGAGGACGCTCAAAGCGTGCCCTTCGGGCTTCACCTTCTCGAAGATCTTCTCGATCTTGCCGTCGGTGTCAATGAGGAACGTCGACCGCTCGACGCCCATATATTTCTTGCCGTACATGCTTTTCTCTTTCCATACACCGTAGGCTTCGGCAACCTCGTGGTCCGCGTCGGCGAGCAACGTGAACGGCAGGTGGAACTTTGCTTTGAACTTGGCTTGCGCCGCGGGCGTGTCCGGCGAGATGCCGACGACCACCGTGTCCTTCTTCCCGAACTTGGCGGTCGCATCGCGGAATTCGCAGCTTTCCTTTGTGCAGCCCGGCGTGTCGGCCTTCGGATAGAAATACAGGACGACCCGCTTGCCTTTGAGGCTTGAAAGCTTGAAGGGCTGGTCCTGATCGTCGTGGAGAGAAATTGCAGGCGCCTTGGCGCCGACTTTGAGTGCCATGTGGTTTCGATAGCTCCTGATAGAGTTGCTTCCACTCAGATGATACGTCTGCCGGGTGTGCGCTAAGAATACTCGTGTAAGCGATAGGGAATCACGCCTGATAACTAAGAAAAATACTTACAGGAAAATCTGAATCAGGGGCTCAGAGGTCGCCAACGATAGAATAGAGAGACTGTTATGAGTCTGATTTGGCGGCATCTGCCCGAAGGGGTTTTCGTGGCGTCTGCGCTCGTGCTGCCTTGGCTATGGCTTTGGCGACCGCAGGACGGGCGTGGGTGGACAAAGCGCCGGATCTGGATCGCGGCGGTTTCACACGGCATTCTGGCGTGTACGTTGCTTTTATTATCCGCGACCATTACCCGAATGCTGCCACCTGCATTCTCGCAATGGGCCCGGGCGTTCGGACTCGTATGGGCGGCCGTCATTCTATGGGTGTCCGCGGTTCGCCGCGCTTCGGCCTGGATGGGGCTACAAGCTAAGGAGCGGCTTACGAGTCCGGCTCGACGGCACTTTCTTCGCGTGGCGGCGGGCGCCGCGTATGCTGCTCCGGCGGCGATCGGCTATGCCGCGATTCTCCAACGTCACGATCTGCAAATGCGGGAAGTGGAGGTCCGAATCGCCGGACTTCCAAAGGATCTCGACGGCTTAAAGCTGGTGCAGTTGAGCGACATCCACATGGGGGAGTTTCTTTCGCGCTCTGATGTCACCCGCGCGGTGGACATCGCCAACGAGACGAACGCACACATTGCATTGATCACCGGCGACCTGATCTCCTATGACGGCGATCCACTTGAGGAGTGCCTTGCGGAATTGAAGAGACTTCGCGCCGACGCGGGCGTGTTTGGCTGCCTGGGGAATCACGAGACGTATGCGCACGCGGAAGAAAAAGTCACCGTCTGGGGCGCGCGGTTGGGGATGCGATTCCTCCGCGGCGAATCCGCCTCGCTTTCGTTTGGCAAAGCGAACTTGAATCTTGCGGGAGTCGACTATCAACCGTTTCGGCAGCCGTATCTCGATGGCGTAGAATCCTTGGTGGTCCCGGCAAGTCTCAATGTTTTGCTCTCGCACAACCCCGACGTGTTCCCCGTTGCGCGCCGGAAGGGTTTTCCCTTGACAATT
>JBDTTK010000530.1:0-3787 GCA_039930685.1 Bryobacteraceae bacterium
GGAACAGCTGTCAGGTTACGTCGGTCATAAATTTTTTTCTGGGATCGCTGAGGACGACGGATAGACTCGATCGAGGCGACGCTCAAGGAGACGCCGTTCCGCCGGGGCGCACTCGCAGGCGAGGGCGGCGCGGTAGAGTTCGGCGGCCTCCGAACGGAAGCTGAGAAGCTCGCAGAAGTGCGCTTGCGATGCGAATAGGAGGTAGTAATTCGCAAGGCTGGGATGGAGCTCGATTTCACGGAGCGCGGCGAGCCCCGCTTCTGGCCCGCGGCCGTACCCGATGGCAATCGCTCGATTCAGGGCAACGACTGGCGTTGCTTTGCGCTGAAAGAGACTCTCGTAGAGCGTTGTGATGTAGCCCCAGTCCGTGCTTGCCACGTCTGCGGCGACGGCGTGTGCGGAGGCAATCGCAGCTTCGAGGTGGTAGTCGCTCTCCTCGTCCCCTTCGGCGCTGGCGGTCAAGTGCAGGAGGCCCTGCTCGATTCGCGACCGATCCCATTTCGCGCGATCCTGGTCCGCGAGTGCAACGAGATCGCCCTCCGCTGAGACGCGGGATGCGAAACGCGAAGAGTGAAAGTAGAACAGGGCCAGGAGGGCATGCACTTTCGGAAGATCGGTCGCGCCGTACGACGCGAGCAAGAGTCCGAGCCGGAGGGCCTCGTTGCAGACGTCTTCGCGAATCAACCCTGGAGCGTGGCTGTCCTCGCCGCTACCGGATCCGCGCGAGAGGTAGCCCTCATTGAACATCAGGTAGAGGACGCCCAAAACCGAATCCAGCCGATCGAGCAGCGCCGCGCCGACCGGGACGCCGAGGTCGATGGCCCGCTCCCGGATTTGCCGCTTGGCGCGCACGATCCGCTGCGCGACCGCGGCTTCGTCGCTCAGGAAGGCCCGTGCAATTTCCTTCACGCTGAAACCGCCGACGGTCTTGAGCGTCAGAGCGACCCGAGACTCCTCAGGGATCTCAGGATGGCAACAAAGAAACATCATCGCGAGTTGATCGTCCCGCAGCCAGTGGGTCTGAAATGGATAGGCTGGTTCGAATCCGGCCGCGGTCACCGCCGGAAAGGCGGCTAACAAGTCGTCTCGCTTGGAGGCAAGAGAGGCGTCGCGGCGTAGCCGGTCGAGAGCCCGGTTCTTGGCGACTTCAATCAGCCATGCGGTGGGATTCTCGGGGATTCCGCGGAACGGCCACTGTTCGAGGGCGCGGATCAACGCCTCCTGGACGACATCTTCCGCCAGATCGAGGTGCCTGGTCCCCAGGATTCTGGTTAGCGTCGATACCATCTGTCCGGCGGTTCGCCGGAACAGATGGTCGACAAATGCGGGAACGCCTTCAGACCTTGTCAACTTGTCGAATCTCGATGGTTCCGAATTCGAGATGCGGGCAGTCGCGGCAAAGTTCGACGGCATGATCGTAGTCGCGCGCCTCGACGATAAAGAAGCCGCCGATTACTTCCTTGCTTTCGGCGTACGGACCATCTTTCACCACGACCTTACTGGAGGGCCCCTTCATCACCCGCCCGGTGCCGTCGATCAACTTTTCGCCGGTTCCCCCCACGCCGGTGCGCCAATCCTTGTAGCGGGCGATCATCGCCTGCATGTCCTCCGGGCTGAGCGAACCGAAGTGCTTCGCCGCGTCCGCGGACTCGTGTAACAAGAGCATGTATTTTGGCATTGTCTGCCTCCTTCATGCATTCAACGGGCGAAGGTCCCTGAATTCGACATGCGCCTTCGAGAAAATCTCCAAAAGCTCAATGCGTCAGTCGCCGATACCTTCGTACAGCGTCGAGGTCAAATAGCGCTCGCCCGAATCGGGTAAGACGACTACAATCGTCTTGCCGGTCATCGACTCTTCCTGCGCAACCCGAACCGCTGCCGCGACTGCGGCGCCGCAGGAGATTCCGGAGAGGATGCCCTCTTCCTTTGCCAACCGACGGGCCATCTCGATTGCCTCTTCGTTCGTCACCTGTTCCACGCGATCGACCATGGACAAATCGAGAGTATCCGGAATGAACCCGGCTCCGATGCCTTGAATTTTGTGCGGTCCAGGCTTCGGCTCCTCACCCCGGAGCGTTTGCGTGATGATCGGACTCGCCGTGGGTTCCACGCCTATCGATACGATGGCCTTGCCGCGGACCTGCTTGAAGTAGCGCGAAACACCGCTAATGGTTCCGCCGGTTCCGATGCCCGCGACGAAGACATCCACTGCGCCATTGGTGTCATCCCAGATTTCCGGTCCCGTGGTCTTGACGTGGATCTCCGGATTCGCGGGATTCTTGAACTGCTGCAGGAGCACAAAGCGCTGCGGATCGGACGCGACCATTTCCTCGGCGCGAGTGATCGAAGCCTTCATTCCGCCGGCGCCTTCGGTGAGGATCAGATTCGCTCCCAATGCGCGGAGAACCTTGCGGCGCTCGATCGACATCGTCTCGGGCATCGTCAGCGTGATGGGATAGCCGCGTGCGGCCGCGACGAAAGCAAGCGCGATTCCCGTGTTGCCGCTGGTAGGCTCGATCAATTCTTTCCCGGGACCGAGGATGCCTCGCTTTTCGGCGTCCCAGATCATCGCCGCCCCGATCCGGCACTTCACCGAGTACGCCGGGTTACGGCCTTCTATCTTCGCGAGAATCGTAGCCTTCGCATCGCCCGTAACGCGATTCAGTTTCACGAGCGGCGTATGCCCGATGCTCAGGGAATTGTCGGCGAAATAGGGCACGGCGTTAGATCTCCCAATTTGGAACGTAGGTTGTCTTTGATTCTTGGAATTCCCGCGCCATTTCCGCGAAATTCGTTTTGTCGATCACGTTCGAGATGCTTTCGTCGACTCGCTTCCAGAGGCCATGGAACGGAACATCCTTGCGCCGCTTTGTCCGCGCATCCATCGGACCTTCGATCGCGCGAAGGACTTCGCCGACCGTAATCATGTCCGCGGGCCGCGCCAGCTTGTACCCGCCCTCCGCGCCGCGCCGCGACTCGACGATGCCCGACTGCTTCAGGGATCCAAGGATCAATTCAAGAAATTTTTGCGGGATCTTTTGCCGTTTGGCAATGTCGGCGATCTTAATGGGTTCACCGGGCGTCTGTGTGGCCAGGTCGAACACTGCTTCGAGGGCGTATTCGCCTTTGACGGAGATATTCATGAGCGGCGAGCTCTATTGTAACCGCCGCCGCCCGGCGTTGTGGATTCCGGTAATGAACGGTCCTACATTTCTGGTATCCTCGCGCTATGCCAGGGTCCCAGTCTGGAATACTTCGTTTCACTGGAAAAGTTGTAACCGGGCTCGGTAGCTTTGCCTATTGGATGACACTGCTCGGCGATCTCTATCTCGAGAAAACCGGGATGAAGCTGTTTCCCGGTACGCTCAATCTGGAATTGCAGGATTCCTGGCAGGTGCCGAGAGAACTCGCGATCCGGATCGAAAAAGAGGAATATGGCGGCAGCGTGTCGGTAAGTTTGGTACCGTGCCGCGTCCTCGGGCACGACGCATTCATCCTGCGGACCGACGAACACGATGCCGGAACCGGGCACCATCCGTTGAATGTCATCGAGATTGCGACGGACATCAAGCTTCGTGACGCTTATTCGTTGACCGACGGCGCTGAAGTAGAAGTCATGATGTAGTCCGCGATCGCGGATGCCAGTCCCGGTAAGGTGTGTTGGCCGGCTTCGGCATCGATGGCTAGTCCGTGCATACGCGCGACTCGGGACGTTGCGGGTCCGATCGAGGCGACCCGGATTCCTGCGAGCGCGGATTTCTCGATACAGGCAAGGCAGTTCTTCACC
>JBDTTK010000531.1:0-3775 GCA_039930685.1 Bryobacteraceae bacterium
GGTGAAGAACGGCGGTCAATGGACAGCGCCGACGGTTTGGCAGACGCGCGACGTCTCGATGTACATGAATTCGGGCGTTTTGTCAGGAGACCTTCTGTTCGGGTTTTCGCATCTCAAGAAGGGCCAATTGTTTTGCCTCGACGCCGCGACGGGCGCGGTGAAGTGGCTGGGCAGTCCGCGGCAGGGCGAGAACGCCGCGATGCTGGCAAGCAGATCGAACCTGGTGATCCTCTTGAATGACGGCGAGTTGATCGTGGCGAAGCCGACGGCGCAGTCGTATCAGGAGATTCGGCGCTATACGGTCGCTGAGAATCAGACTTGGGCGCACCCCATTATTCTGGCGGATGGAGTGATCGTAAGGGATTCAAAGAATCTGATCCGGTGGTCGACCCGTTAGGGAGAACGATCAATCACAGGTACGAAGTATGTCTTCGTATTCGAGGCCCGCGACGAACTTCAAACCAACGGCCCGGCAGTATCGAACCTGACCCATGACGATCAGTCCCGGGGCGAAGACTTGTATGGATTCACCTGGGCAGAGGCGCACCGGCACTTCCAGTTTCATTCCGGCGCAAGACAGGTCGAGAATGCGGACCGGAAAGGGTTCGTCCGCATCGGCAAAGAGCTGCCGCATCTTTGCAGGCTTGTTTGTGGATACTCGGGAGTATTGACGTTTCTCTCGCGGTTCGGTGGTAATGGCCTTTCCCACCAAGGCACTGTGTCCGCCGTTATCCGATCCGTTTTGTGCGAACCCAGACAGACTCGTTTGGCAATTGGTTATCATTTCCGCACCCCCATGTCCCAGCTCAGAGAGTTCCGAACACCGATCTAACGCGGTTCTAATTCACGGCCCCCAACGGCCGGTCGCCGGTGGCTGCCGGCTTTCGTGTCTATGGGAACGTGCGCGGACTGAAATTGGATGAAGATAAATCCGAGATAATTCTACTTAGGTATTATTTTCTGGAGTGCTTTCGTTGGTGGTCCGCAAACGCCGGAGACGTCCGGCGGAGCGAGCGGAAGAAGCTCTATATACTTTTGCTGTCAATACTTTGCGAGGATCTTACGAGGCGTGGGAGCAAGCTCGTTGGCGAGCAGATCGAGAGCCGCCAATGGAACGATAAAAATAATTTCGGGGATATAATTCTTTTCGTTCTTCTCGCGATTTATCGTACGGAAACGGATCCGACCGCGCCAGAACGGGATTTGACACCGGGTTTCAGGCCACGCGTAGAAGCCTCTAACTCTCTCATCACGAAAGAGTTATCAGGAAGGCGACGATTCCACATCCGCCACAGTTCTTCGCGTTGGGCAGAAACGCGTCCGGATTGTTCCTCGTCACCAGCCAATTGATACAACTCGGCCAGACGGGTCAACGCCAAGGATTGGCCAAGCCCGTCTGCCAAATCCTCTCTTGGGCGGTAGCCATCGGCCGCAAACTTGTCGAGCATCATCCGGTAGATTGCGATGGCCTTGGAAAGACGGCCCGAAGCCACGTCCTCTTCGGCCTCTGCTCGAAGATAGCTTTCCAGCGTCCCGGTGGGACCGAAATTGGCGGTCTTTGGATCCAGGGGCCCCAGGATCTTCCGAATTTGGGCGAATCGCTGGAGAATTTCCGCGTGGCGGCCCAACATGCGGAGGCTGAAGGTGGATTCCGCGAGAGCGAGGATCAAGTAATTGTCGCGCCGAGCCAGGGTCTCCGGAGCCGCGCTCATCGAACGGAAGGCCTCGTCGAATAGAACAAGAGCGCGAGCGGGATCGGTGCGGTTGACGATTTTAGCCTGTTTGATTTCGCCTTGCGACAGATCCTGGCGCGCATCCTGATCCAGCGGATCGGCGGCCAACATTTCGCGGCACAACTGGAGCCGCCGGTCGAGGATTGCGGAAGCTTCGCCGTACTGGCCCAGGCTGAGAGCGTTCACCTCGCCCTTGGTGATTCCAAGGTAATAGAGGGCCACGCTGAGTTCGCGCTTTTGCTGTTTGCCCGCAGGCACCGCAGCGATGATGCTGATTGCTTGCTCCAGAGTCGCAACGGCGCGCTCCAACTGCCCGTCGTAGCGTAGGAACGTGCCTTGGGTCCGTAGAGCCGCCGCATACCGAAGCTTGGCGTCGGGAGTTCCCTTCCCTTCGGCGTAGCGCCTTTGATAGTCGACCGCCAACTCACCGTATTTTCGCGCTTCCTCGAGACGACCCTCATTCACCCAGGTCGAATTGAGAATTGCATAGGCTCCGGCAAGCAGCGGATAGTCATCCAAGCTCGGGTTGGCGGCCGCTAACTCGTTGGTCCAATGCAGGAGCTGTTCGATCTTGCGCGGACCCGACGTATCCCCGTCGGTCCGGGTGGTGAGCGCGGCAGAGTCGCGCCGGTTGCTGATCATGGCGCGGAGTGTCGGCAGGTGCTTGGGTCGGGCGGCGATCGCTTTCTCAAGGAGGAGCTCTCCGTGGTCGAGGGCCGCCTGTGCCTCTTTGGACTTACCCAGGCTTGCAGCGCCTCTTCGGCTCAAGACGGCCGCCGTCCGCTGGTAGGCTTCGCCGAGTTCAAGCAGCAGGTCGGGTTCGTTTGCTTCACCGCTCAATTGGCCAAGGTAGCGCAGAGCAGTGTCCGCGATGTACTGCCGCGCCGCCGTGGAACCATCTAACGGCTGGACCTGTTTCTCGACCTCGAACAAGTCTCCGGCAAGCGAGCGCACCAGACGGAATCGGCGGTCGGCCAGTTCTTTCTCACGGGCAACGACGATCAGTCCAGTCGCGAGTGCGGCTACGGCCGCGGCAGAAGCAGCCAGCGGAATCCAATAGCGGCGGACGAATTTCTTCGACCGGTACATGAACTCCCCTTGGCGGGCGCGGATGGGACGCGACTGCAAGTAGCTTTTGAGATCGTCGACCAGTTGGTCGACCGTGCTGTAGCGTTGGTCGGGCTCCTTCCGAAGAGTTTTCATGACGATCGCATCGAGATCCCCGGCGAGTTCCGGCACACGGTCACGGGCGCGCACAACGTCGCGGGCGACGATCGAAGCGAGCATCGCTTCCGGAGTAGTGCCCTCAAACTGGTGCGGAGCGTGCCCGGTGAGCAGTTTGTACAAGACCGCGCCGAGCGAGTAGATATCGGTCGCGGTGGTGACGGCGGTTCCGGAGGCCTGCTCCGGGCTGCCGTAGGCGGGCGTCATGACGCGTTCCCAGGTCAGCGTCATGTTGTCGTCGAAATCGAGCATCTTGGCGATGCCAAAGTCGAGCAGCTTGGGCGCGCCCTCCTTCGTGACAAGAATGTTGCTGGGCTTCAAATCGCGGTGAACCACCAGACGCCGGTGCGCGAACGAGACGGCATCGCACACCTTCAGGAAGAGCTCGACTTTGGCAACCAGCGGGAGCCCTTCGCAGAACTCATCGATACGCGTCCCTTCGACGAGCTCCATGACGAAAAAGGGCTGACCGGTTTCCGTGTGGCCTGCGTCGAGGAGCGCGGCGATGTTCGAATGCGAGAGCCCGGCGAGGATCTGGCGCTCCTGCAGAAAGCGCTGGCGCTCGGCGGCACCCGAGCTACCGGTCTGCATGAGCTTAACGGCGGCCTGCTGTCGCAGTTCGCCGTCCGCGCGCTCGGCGCGGTAGACAGCGCCCATACCGCCGCGTCCGATCAATTCCCTGAGTTCGTAGGGACCGCACCGCATGGCGGCGCTAAACGACGGAAGCACCGATTCGGCGAAGCGCGCAATCGGTGCGGCGAGCAACTCGCCGGATGTCTGGTCGTGTTTAAGAAGCGATTCCACTTCGCGCCGGATCT
>JBDTTK010000532.1:0-3775 GCA_039930685.1 Bryobacteraceae bacterium
ACGACAAACCCATCAATATCCCCGGCTTCTGGTTCATGTCCTGGTACGACGTCTCGGTGGGCCCGAACCTGGCCGCCTACAACTTCGTCCGCAAGACGGCCAAGCCGGAGATCGCCAACCAGCAGTACGCGATCATCGCGCCGACGCTCCACTGCTCATACAAGCGCGCGACCGAGGACACGGTGGTCGGCGAACGCAGCATGGGCGACGCGAAGCTCGATTACGATGCGCTGACCTATGGCTGGTTCGACCATTTTCTGAAGGGCGAGGACAACGGGATCCTTCAGAAGATGCCCAAGGTCAAGTACTTCACGATGGGCTCGAACAAGTGGCAGTCGTCCGAGACGTGGCCGCCGCAAGGCGCGCAGCCGATGACATTTTTCTTGTCGAGCGCCGGGAAGGCGAACACGCTGAATGGGGACGGAGGGCTTTCGTCCACTGCGCCGGCCTCCGACAGTCCAGACAGCTTCGTCTACGATCCGATGAACCCGGTGCCGTCCTACGGCGGCAACGTCTGCTGCACCGGCAACGCGGTGCAGGGCGGCGCGTTCGACCAACGGAAGATGGAATCGCGCGGCGATATTCTGGTCTATTCAAGCGATCCGTTAAAGGATGGCGTCGAAGTCAGCGGGCCGATTACCGCGACGCTTTACGTGTCGTCGGACGCGAAGGACACCGACTTCACGGTTAAGCTCATCGACGTCTACCCGGACGGGACGGCGTACAACCTGGATGAGACCATCCAGCGCGTCCGCTATCGCGACGGCTATGACAAGCCAATTGTCATGATGGAAAAGGGCAAAGTCTACAAGGTCACTCTGTCCCCCATGACGACCAGCAACTACTTCGCGGACGGCCATCGTATCCGGATCGAAGTGTCGAGCAGCAACTTCCCCCGATTCGACCGCAATCTGAACACGGGCGGCAACAACTATGACGAGGCAAAAGGCGTCGTCGCGCGCAATTCGGTGCACCACTCGGCGCAGTATCCGTCGCATGTGGAGCTGACGGTCGTAAAACACTAGGACCCGGACCATGCGCTAGGTTTGCCGCGGCGGATCTAGCTCCCTTCCCGACGTTGACATGAAATAGGGAAGTATTGTTTTGTTTTGTTCAGGTTGCGAAACGAAGCCAGAATCGGCCAGCCGGATGGACTCCGTAAGATTTGCGAAACGAAGCCAGAAATCGATCGTTCCTGGCCAGTCCGAGGGAACTTCAAAACGAAGCCAATATGATGACCGACGGACGGATTTCCAAGACCATTTTTTGCAAAACGAAGCCAGCGTTGTCGCCGCTCACCTCTCTCCGCCCGTCCGGTCATCCAACAGCCTGGAGCTTGACTTTACGGTCGCGCCTCACCGTCACGAAGAATTGGATCTCGCGAAACAAGGACGGTCCTAGTCGCGTTATCGCATGGCAACGCGAGCCTGACGATCCGGATTCGGTTCAAGTGCTTGACTTGGTTCGTTTGAATTGAACGGAGACCGGAGTGACCGCGACGCGGTGAGTGGGAGTTGCGGTTCGAGATGAACCGAGATGACTGCCTGAAGCGTCCCGATCCGGCGCGCGATCGCAGTGCTTGCCGAGCGGCCTAGGACGCAGGACGCGGCATTCGTAACGAACCGATCCGTCCCGAGACGCGATCCAGGAACAGGATCCGCAACTGCTGCAAGTCCTTGTCCGGTTCTATCCGCTTCGTGATGATCAAACCTTTCGCCAGGAGCTTGCGGTAGTTTTCGTCGGTGAGATTGAGGTTGTAGGATTCCTCGATTGAAGACAGTACCTTCTGCTCCGGACCCACCTGAATGATCAGGATGTGGCCCTTGCCGCTCCACTTTCCATCCTTCTTCTCGATTTGCAAATCCTGGGCGTCCACCAGAACGGTAACGCTGAGCGTTGCAGGCTTGGGTTGGTTCAGGATATCCGTCCGCGTGGTGATGCCGATCTCGGTGAGATCCAGCGGGCTGACCGCGGCGGTCTTCATCTCATCTAACAACTGTTTGTCGGTGCGATGCTCCTCCTGGTTTGCCATGTATCCCTTGCGGTGCCGGAGTTCCAGTCCCGGACGAGCGACTTTGACCTTCAAGTCGTGGTATCTGCCATCGAGCTCATCTTCGCCCGGATAGAAGCCCAACGTGTAGGTGACGTTCGCGTCGTCCATCGCCTTGCGGATAGAGCCTTGCAAATCGTTCGTGTTGAAGAAGGCGATGCCGCCGGTCCGCGAGGCCATCTCCTGCATCGTGTCGAGCCCGGGCGGGCGGTAGTTGATTCTCGGCGGGGCGACAGGAGCCGTCAGATTCCGGGGCGGGGCGGAGGCAGTCAGTTCCGCCGGAATGCTGAGTCCACGCGCATCGACGGGATACACCGCGACGTTCGCTTCGTTCAACCGCCGAGCCATCCGCTGAATCTGATCATTGAAGGTGCGGCGTTCATTGCTTCCGCCGATCGGAGATTCGAGGCCGAGCGTAAACGGGAAGCTTCCTGAAATCCAGATCAGATTCTTTCGGCCCGGCACGCTCCCCACGTGGCGCGCGATGGTCTCGAACGCCGCGGTTGTGCTCTCGACCCGGTCGATGGTTTTGAAGTCGGCGATGGCCTGATTGGCTCCATTCAGAAAATCGTCCAGCTCCGGGTTGATGGTATCTGCCGCTGTCAATTGAGACGCTTCCAGGCGGGCGGTATTTTCTCCGCGCGAACGTCCGAGGGCCGTACGCAACGACTCGAAATCCCCCTTGAAATCGTGGATGACGCGTAGTTTGGAGCCCAGCACGTAGACCGCGATCCGGTCATCCGGTTTCACGGTCTCGAGGAACTTGATTGCCGCCTTCCGTCCCTACACTTGATCCGAGAACGACGTATTGAGGCCGTCCAACAGGATGACTGTCACGTTATTGGACACAGCCGCCGGCCGATCCATCCGGTTCGAATAAATATTGGGCGGAAGTTTTGCCACTCCCGCGACCGGCGCCACTGAACTGGTGGAGGTCATCGAGAAGGACGCGACGGTCCGCGGCTTGCCCTGGTCGAGCAAGGTGAAGTCTTCCTTCTTGAGGTCAGAGACGGGCTGACCTTTCTTGTCGCGCACAATCACATTGACCTGCACCATGCGCGTGGTGACGCGGATGGTTGGCGAATCCTGCGACGTGAGGGGCAGCGAAGCGGCAAGAAGGCAAGCGATCGCGAGTCTCATCAGGCGAATTCTACCGCTTTATGCGACTAACAGTTGGCGATCAACACGCGTTCCGCAGAACAATCGAGATATGCTGACTAATTAATCCCGTGTTCGAGCAACTTACTTCCCGAACAATTCGTGAGGCATTTGTCTCTCCGATTCCCCCAGTGGACGTGACCGCCGGCTATCGAATCCGCCTCGCAGCGGTTCTACTTGGCCTGGTGGCATTGCAAGCTCTCTATCTCGCTCTGATCGCACTGGTTATGTACTTGACCGCCGCCTACATGGCGTACCTGATGTCCGCAGAGCTCAGCCTAAACTTACTGACCATCACCATCTACGTCGGACCAGTAGCTTGTGGCCTCATTGCCACGCTCTTTCTGCTAAAGCCAATTATCATTCGACCCCGGCGAGAGCCCGAGCCGCCGGTGATCGATCCGGATTCCGAACCGCTGTTATTCGAATTCGTCGAACGGCTGTGCCGTATTATCGGCGCTCCACGTCCTTACCGAATCCGCGTTGATCTCGCCCCGAACGCGTCCGCCGCGGTCGACGAGTCGGTCGGCATCGTGTCGCTGGGCGGCAAGGCCGGAACCGGCAAGT
>JBDTTK010000533.1:0-3774 GCA_039930685.1 Bryobacteraceae bacterium
CAGAAGATGGACAGCACGATCACGGGCAGGTTGGCGGAGGCTGCTACGGCGAACGCTAGCGCGACCAGGAAGGCGACGTTGAAGCCGGGTCCGAGGACGATGGCGATGGCGATGGAGGCGGCTCCGACGACGAACGCGGTGATTCTCGCGACGCGGACTTCTTCGCCTGGAGCGCGTTCGGCGCCGTTGTGGAGCACGTTGGTCCAGAAGTCGTGCGCGAAGGATGTCGATGCGCTGATGGTCAGGCCCGCGACTACGGCGAGAATCGTGGCAAACGCGATCGATGAGATGAACGCGAAGAAGACGTCGCCTGCCAATCGCTGAGCGAGAAGCGGCGCGCTCATGTTCGTACCGCCGTGGGTCTTGATGAAATCGCCGCCGACGATAGTGGCCGCGCCGAAGCCCAGGAACGTGGTCATGATGTAGAAAGAACCGATGATGACCATGGCCCAGACGACGCTCACGCGCGCGGTTTTGGCGTCGGGAACGGTGTAGAAGCGGACCAGAATGTGGGGGAGTCCGGCGGTTCCGAAGATCAGAGCGAGTCCGAGAGAGATGAGATCGATCGCCCCGTAGGGAGGCTTGTAACGGAGGCCGGGCTCGAGGAAGTTGACGTCCTGGCCGTTGACCTTCACGTGCGCGACGGCGTTAAAGAATTCGCTGAAGCTGAAGTGGAAGTGGGCCATCACGAGGACGCTGAGGAGGATGGTTCCGGCCATCAGCAGAATGGCCTTGACGATCTGCACCCAGGTGGTCGCGAGCATTCCGCCGAAGACGACGTAGGCGACCATAAGGATTCCGACACCGGCGACCGCTACGTTGAAGCTGATTCCGGAATCCTTGAGCAGAAGGGCGACGAGGGTTCCGGCGCCGACCATCTGGGCAATCATGTAAAACGTGCTGACGGTGAGGGTGCTGAGGGCGGCCATGGCGCGCACGGGCCGCGGGCGCAAGCGGTACGCGAGAACGTCGGCCATGGTGTACTTGCCGGCGTTGCGGAGAGGCTCGGCGACGATCAGCAGGACGGTGAGATAGGCGACCAGCCAGCCGACCGAATAGAGGAATCCGTCGTAGCCGTTGAAGGCGATGATGCCGGCGATGCCGAGGAAGGACGCCGCGCTCATGTAGTCGCCGGCGACGGCGATTCCATTTTGCCAGCCGGTGATGGAGCGTCCGGCGGCGAAGTAGTTGTTGGCTCCAGAGGATTTGCGGGCGGCCCAATACGTGATGACGAGGGTAAGGGCGATGAAGCCCAGAAACATGTAGAGCGCCATGTATTACTTGCTCCCGGCGTCCAGTTTGTCGAGGATCGCTTTCACGCGCTGGTCAAAGCGGCCGGCCGCGCGGACATAGAGCCACGCGAGGATCCAGGCCATGAAGAACTGCGAGAGCGCGAAGAGGTAGGCGATGTTGACGGGTCCGATGACGGGAGTCTGCATGAGGGGCTTGGCGAATCCGACGAGGACGGGGAGCGCGAAGTAGTAGACGACGAAGAATATCGTGGCGGGGACGATGAAGCGGGCCTTGGCGGCGAGGAGGAGTTTGAATTCCTCCATGGCTGCGACGCGGTCCCAGACGGAGGGAGTCGGATCCGATTCCGGTGGCAAACTGGTCACGCCCTTTCTACGATCCGATTGCGCCGTGGACGGCGTCGAGTGAAGAACAAGGCTACACGCTGGGGTGGCGTAGGAGCAAGCGACGGGGGCGGTTCGCGCGGGGGAAATTGCCCACAGAATTGGCGCTAGATACCGATTTCGTACGATGTGACGTTTGCTGCACTGTTGCGTCGAAGCTACCGTGCCTAATCAACGAGCCGCACTGATCTTTGCGCTTTCCGCCGGCATGCTTTTCGGCCAGTCCCGGATGGCGCCCGGTATTCGGCCCTTCGTTGCGGTGGATTCGCCCGTCGTGGCTCTCACGCATGTAAGGGTGATCGACGGTACGGGCGGCGCGGTCGAGGAGGACCGGACGATCGTGATCAGCCAGGGCAAGATCCAGGCTGTCGGTCCGTCATCGCGGATTCCGCTTCCGGCTGGCGCGAAAGTGATGGATCTGACCGGACATACCGTAATTCCCGGCCTGATCGGCATGCATGAGCATCTGCACTATCCGTCGGGCGGCGGCATTCCGATGTATCCCGTGCACGCCTTCAGTTTCCCGCGCCTGTATCTGGGCTGCGGCGTCACGACGATGCGCACAGCCGGCAGCATGGAGCCGTACACGGAACTGCGCGTGAAGAACCTGATCGACACGGGGCGAATGCCGGGTCCGAAGATCGACGTCACCGGTCCTTTCCTCGAGGGCGCGCCGGCCACGGTGCCGCAGATGCACGAGTTGAAGAGCCCCGAGGACGCGCGCAAGATGGTGGAGTATTGGGCGGGAGTGGGGGTCACTTCCTTCAAGGCGTTCATGCACATCACGCGCGCGCAGTTAGCGGCGGTGGTGGAGGAAGCGCACAAGCACAACATCAAGGTGACCGGGCATCTGTGCGCGGTGGGCTTCCGCGAAGCGGCGACGATCGGGATCGACAACCTGGAGCACGGCCTCATCGTAGATACCGAATTCCTACCGGGAAAAAAGCCGGATGTGTGCCCCGGCGGAGATCCCCGGCCTGTTCTGGCGAAACTGGACATCCAGAGCGGTCCGGTGCAGGACATGATCAAAGACCTGGTGCAACGCAAGGTGGCGATCACGTCCACGCTGGCCGTGTTCGAGGCAGGCCATCCGGAGCGGCCGCCACTGCAACAGCGCCTGCTCGATGCGTTGACGCCGCAGGCCGCGCTGAGCTACCTGACGTCACGCGCACTAGAGGCCGAGGTCACGGATCCGCTGCGCGCGGCGACGCTCAAAAAGGAAATGGAGTTCGAGTACGCTTTCGTGAAAGCAGGCGGCCTCTTGATGGCGGGAGCGGATCCGTCGGGCAACGGCGGAGCGGTGGCGGGATTCGCCGACCAGCGCAACATCGTGCTGCTGGTCGAGGCAGGATTCACGCCGGCTGAGGCCATTCGCATTTACACGTTGAACGCGGCCCAGTACCTCGGCGAGGCGGACCGGATCGGCACCATCGCGGAGGGCAAGGCGGCGGACCTGGTGGTGATCAAGGGCGACCCCTCGAAGAAGATCACCGATATCGAGAAGATGACGGTGGTGTTCCGCGATGGTGTTGGGTACGACACGCAGAAATTGATCAAGTCCGTGGACCATGCGGTAGGGCTTTACTAGGGCAGACACCTCCGATACTTAAACAGCAATTCCGCTCCAGGGATGCCTGGTCGGTTTCCGGACCTTGTGACATGTCGCCATTTTTCTGAAGAGGCCTGCGTGGGCGCACTTCGTGTGTTGACGTGCCGAACGAGTGGTGGTTGGACGGTCAGGCGGCGCGGTTCAGGGGAAATTTCGGGTCCCTTTCGAGAGGATTTTGAGTCTGGACGGAGGGGTCTGATGCCTTTGCGGACTCGGTTTCGGATTTGCGTGGGCCGGTTGCCGTGGGTTGCGCGGGCCGCTGCGAAACGAAGCCAGAATTTGCGGCAGGATTCTGCGGGCGCGGTGCTGGTTGCACTTCCCTTACACGCTCCTCAAGAGTGTGCATGTCGCGCTCGAAGCTGAGGGTTTCTCGGCGAAGTTCGCTCATTTGCGATTCGCGATCGGCGTCGTAGCGCGCGGCCTGGAGCGAGGTCAGTTGATTGTGATTCTGGATGATGAGTCGGCTGAGGCGGGCCACGTAGCGGCTCATCAAGTCGAACTTGCGGATGTTGTCGAAGAACGTCAGTGCCG
>JBDTTK010000534.1:0-3767 GCA_039930685.1 Bryobacteraceae bacterium
CCAGGACCGCATCGCGATCCGCCGCAATATTCAGAAACAACAAGCGTTACCTGCCAGCCAAAAGCAAAGTGGCTTCGTTTTGCGAAACGCGGCGAAGCCCGGCGCGCAATCCGCCCCGGAGCACGCCTTGACCGCCTCAATCGACCTCGAGACACCCGATCCGACGCTCGACGGGACTCTGAGCGCCACTGCGTCGCACCCATCCAGCCAGGCTGCATAGGATTCGCCAACAAAATCCAACAGGCGACCACCAAGGCGCCCACGAAGTGGACGAAATCCCGCGAAGTAAGCGCCTGGACCGCCCCGATTGGGCAACCCGCGAAGCAATCGCTCCGTCCGGCATGCCAAGTACGCAATTTCGAAAGTTCCTCCGGCCATCCGTTACCATGGACTTCTTGGAACCCATCTCCCACTTCTTCTACTCGCACCGGCTCAAATTGCAATTTTGGGACTTCGGCCAGGAAGGCAAGCCGCCGCTGCTACTGGTCCACGGCGGACTCGACCACGCCCGCAACTGGGACTGGGTCGCCCGCGGACTCAACGACCGTTTCCACGTCTATGCCCTCGATCTGCGTGGCCACGGCAACTCGGCGTGGGCTCCGGGCGCGCTGTATTCCATCGCCGAGCACGTGCTCGACGTGTCCGCGCTTGTCGACATCATCCGCCAGAGCGAACCCGACAAGGACGCTCCGATCGACATCATCGGCCACTCGCTTGGCGGAATCATTGCGTTGTTCTACTCAGGCATCTTCCCGGAGCGTGTCCACAAGTGCGTTGCCATTGAAGGACTCGGTCCGCCCCCGACGCATCGCATCCACAAACCTGCATCCGAGCGCATGCGCGAATGGATTGAAGGCGTCCGCAAGACCGAGCAGCGGACGCCGCACAGCTATCCGAATCTCGAAACAGCGGTCGCGCGCATGAAAGAAGCCAATCCGCAGCTATCGGATGAAGTCGCCCGGCACCTGACGCTGCACGGGACCAACTGGAACTCCGACGGCTCGATCATCTGGAAGTTCGATAACTTCGCACGTCCGTTTGCTCCGTACGGCAACAACATCGAAGACGCCCGCGACATCCTCGGCAAGATCACCTGCCCGGTCCTGCTGTTCTGGGGCATGGATAGCTGGGCGGTCGATCCGTCAACCGACGGCCGCGCCCAGGTGATCAAGAACCATCGGCTGGTGAAGGTGCCGAAGGCCGGTCATTGGGTGCACCACGATCAGTTGGGGATCTTTTTGGATGAGACGCGCAAGTTCCTGCTCGAGGAGTGAAGCTCCGCTCGAAGAGACTCGCCCTCCTTCGACGCGCCGGCTCTCAATCCAATACGCGGAGGTGGTTGCGCGACGCTCCAACGACCACTCGTAGTGGAATCGTGCGATCGAAGGTGACCAGAAACCCTTCGCGTTTCACAGCGAGGCCGAGGAGATACGCGTCGGTGATCTTCTTCGCCCCCTCCAATTGCGTTGGCCGGAACAGGGTCGAATCCAGAAGCGAGACATCATCCCCCCAGAATTCATGCGCCGGGCTCTCACACAACTCGCGCAGGGCGGAGACGACCTCGCCGGGTGTCACGGTGAATGATGGATAGGCCGGCTGGCTGAGAACGCGAACGCATCCGTTAATGGTCATCGGGCACGTCGCCCAGGCTTTTTTCTTCGCAGGTCCGAACCACGCGTGGGCGCGATCGTGGTGCGGGTGCGCGGGGTCGAACAACGCGATCAGGACGTTCACGTCAAGAAGCGCCGCGCTCATTCTCCGTCTCTGAGCTGATTGACCATCTCCAGCGTTGGTCTGGAGGAATTCGGTTTGGGCGTAAATAGGCGGACGCCGTTTCGTATCTTCGTTCCACGATTCTGTTGAAGCGACTCCCGGATGAGCGACGAAACGATTTCTCCGAGCGTCAACCGGCGTTCCCGCGCGAGCTGTCTTGCGATCGGCAATACGTCTTCATCGATGTCGATGGTTGTGCGCATATTTGCATCATACATCACACATCTTGATGTGTGATGCGGCATTGGCCGGATTGGCCGATCATCGCTCTTCGTGAGCCTGCGTGATATCCTCCACTCTTATGAAGCTCCGGTTGCTGCTCCCGTTTGCTCTCCTCACATTCTGCCTCCAAGCCGAGGAATTCGTTTATCACAAACCCGCGAAAGAGATCCTCGATATCCTGCACGCGCCCACCCTGCCGACCCTCTCGGTGAATCCGTCGCGGACGCACGCAGTGCTGAGTCAATCGATGAGGTATCCGCCGATCAGCGAGGTAGCGGCTCCCATGGTCCGCATCGCGGGGCTTCGGATCGATCCGAAGACGAACGGGATTCATTTGGCGCCCTCGAATACGGGGATGTCGCTCAAACGCCTTTCAGACGGCAACGACGTTCCGTTGGCGCTGCCGGCGAATGCAAAGCTGAGCGCTCCGCGCTGGTCTCCCGACGGCAAACACTTTGCGTTTACCAATACCACCGCGAACAGCATCGACTTATGGCTCTGCGACGTCGACACGGGCAAGACCCACAAGGTCGACGGCATCAAGCTGAACGCGGTGCTTGGCGATCCGATCGACTGGCTCGACGACAGCAAGTCGATCTTGTTGAAAACCATTCCGGCTGGACGCGGCGGCGTTCCGGTCGAACCGATGATCCCCAAGGGTCCGAACGTGCAGGAAGCCAATGGCCGCTCCGGACCGGTCCGCACGTATGAGGACATGCTCTCCTCGCAGCACGACGAGAACCTGTTTGACTACTACGCCACGGCGCAGCTCGTGATGCTCGACACCGCGAGCGGCAAGACCTCGCCGATGGGCAAGTCGGCCATCTTCCAGGCGGTGACGCCATCGCCCGACGGGAAGGACTTCCTGATCGAGCGGCTGCGCAAGCCGTACTCATACCTGCATCCGTACAATGATTTCCCCCGTGAGGTCGAGATCTGGGATCGCAGCGCCAAAGTCGTGTACAAGGTCGCCAGTATCGGCCTCGCCGATCGCGTGCCGATCGAGGGTGTGCGTCCCGGCCCCCGCAACTACTCCTGGAAGACCGGCGATTCCGCGACGATGATGTGGGTGGAAGCCCTCGACGGCGGCAATCCCAAAGAAAAGGTGCCGAATCGGGATCGCGTGGTGGCGCTCTCCGCACCCTTCCAGGGCGAGCCGAAGGAGCTGCTGAAGACACAGCACAGGTTCCGCGGCATCCGGATCACGCCCGACGGCAAGACGGCGCTGGTTGACGACTACGAACGCGAACGCCGCTGGGTACGCACGGTGGAGATCGATCTGAAGAACCCCGGCGCCCAGCCGAAGGTCGTCTTTTCGCGGAACCAGCAGGACCGCTACAAGGATCCAGGTACGCCCGTGATGAAGGGCTCGACCGGAGGCGGCGGATTTGGCGGCGGCGGAGGTGGTGGATTTGGATTTAGCGACAGCGGCGAGCGCGCCATCCAAACATCCGGCGAGTTCATGTTCCTCACTGGTCTGGGCGCAAGCCCGGAAGGGGACCGGCCATTTCTAGACAAGTACAACCTCACGACAGGAAAGTCGGAGCGCCTCTTCCATTCGGCCGCGGACTGCTATGAACAGGTTGTAGCGCTGATCTCCGATGACGGAACGAAAGTAATTACCCGCCGCGAGACTCCGTCGGAGCCACCGAATTTCTATCTGAAGACCTTGCCCGCCGGGCGGACGATTGCGCTGACCAACTTCAAGGATCCGGCGCCGCAGCTCCGCAAGATCAAAAAGGAACTGGTCACCTATAAGCGGCCGGATGGCG
>JBDTTK010000535.1:0-3765 GCA_039930685.1 Bryobacteraceae bacterium
CTGCGCGCCGAGGGTAAGTTCGTCTCGCCAGTCTCGGAAGGCATCCGCGAGAAGTGGTGGCTCCAGAGCATGATGGGCGGGATGAAGGCCGGCTACGACTGTATCAAGGCTTTCTCTGAGACGGATTTCACCGAGGACCTGAAGAAGATCGACGTGCCGACGCTGATCCTGCACGGCGACGACGATCAGATCGTCCCCATTGTCGCGGCCGCCCTGCTGTCTTCGAAGCTCGTGAAAAACGCCACACTGAAGGTGTATCCGGGCTTCCCGCACGGGATGCCAACCACCCACGCCGACCAGATCAATGCGGATCTGCTCGAGTTCATCCGCAAGCACCAGGCGGCATAATTCGCAGGACGGCTGTTCGCAACCACAAGAGGAGCTCTACCAGCGATTCGCGTTCCGCCTTGGCGTCCTGAGGATGCTGCCGGACCGGAATCACGAGGTTAGGGCTCCTTTTTCTTTGCGCCTCGACGCTTCGCCTTCGTTCGGCACGCCCAAACGCCCGGCCCGATTGTGCGCAATCGGCTCGCCGTCCCCTCTGCCCCGCCTTGATGACGATCCAGGTCCGTGGACAAAGGGGGTGAGCGACCTCGACGTTTATCGATCGCCTGCCTGATTCCGCTGCTCGAAAAAATCTCCGCAGGATCTCGGAAGAACCGCACTTTTCAGCAATTCTGATTTTCCTTATCCGCTTAATCTGGGCGCAGAGACTTTGCAGCAGAGCAACAGTCACAAGGAATGGAGATCAACAAAATGACCGCAGTCGAAACAAAAACGCGCACCGCGTATCCTATTCACCACAAAACCGCCCGTGTGAACAACGTGGACATCTTCTACCGGGAAGCGGGTCCGCAGGGAGCGCCGGTGATCCTGCTGCTGCACGGATTCCCCACCTTGTCGAACATGTTCCGGCTCAAGCGGTAGGCCGGACTGGATCACGGGCGGAAACGGTATGGCGCGTAATTTTGGATCGTTGGTCTTTACTCCACTGGTGCAGGCGCTGCAGGAGAAGTATGGTAGCCGGCGGCAGTACGCGCGCATGGGGGCGGGCCAACCCGCCCCTGACCGCCTGGGTCCCGACGAATCGGCGTTCGTCGGCGAACGGGACAGCTTTTATATGGCGACCGTCGGGTCCACCGGTTGGCCGTACGTGCAGCATCGCGGCGGCGCGAAAGGCTTCCTCCAGGTGATCGACGATCACACCATCGCCTTAGCGGATTTCCGGGGAAACAAGCAATACGTCACCACCGGCAACCTTGGCAGTGACAATCGCGTGGCCTTGATCCTGGTCGATTATCCGGCCCAGGCGCGGTTGAAGATTCTCGGCCGGGTCGAGGTGTTCGAAGGTCCGGGAGAGTGGACGAAGCGGCTACGGATGCCTGCGGACACGACGCCAGTCGAACGAGCCTACGTAATTCAGGTGGAAGCCTTCGACTGGAACTGTCCGCAGCACATAACACCCCGCTTCACGGAAGAGCAACTTCGAGAGGTCCTCGCACCTTTCGAGCGCAAGCAGGAAGAACTGGAAAGAGAGAACCAGGCGCTCCGTGCAGCTGCCCGGTCCAACAAATAGTAAATCCAAGACAGAGGCGAACAGAATGACGTTTATAGAATCGACCAGAATTTCGCGGCGCCGGTTTCTAACGCTGGCCGGAGTATCAGCAGGGGCCACGCTCGTGGCGAGGCGTCCGCTTTTCGCGGAAGAACGCGGCATCGTTCCGACGATGGTCAACGCGGCTGCGAACGCGACGATCAGCGTCCGTCCGATCCGGCGTAACATCTCCGTGCTTGAAGGCTCCGGAGGGAACATCGCGGTACTGACGGGGCGCGACGGCAAACTGCTGGTGGATGCCGGATTCTCCGTGTCCCGCGTGGCGATCGCAGGCGCTTTGGCCTCCATCAACGGGGATCCGATCAAGCACTTGATCAACACCCACTGGCATACGGATCACACCGACGGCAACGGCCGGCTGCATTCCGCCGGAGCCGCGATCACGGCACACAAGAACACGCGCAAGCGTCTTTCCGTGGACACGCGTGTGGACGGTTGGAACTGGACCTTTCCGGCAGTGCCCGCGGACGCGCTGCCGGTGACGGTCTTCGCGGCCCACCACGAAATGCGGCGCAACGACACAAGGTTGGTTCTCAAATATTACGGACCGGCCCACACCGATAGCGACATCTCGGTCCACTTCACCGACGCCGACGTGGTCCATGTTGGCGACACCTGGTGGAACGGAATCTATCCGTTCATCGATTACTCCACGGGTGGCAGCATCGATGGGCAGATTCAGGCGGCCGAAGCGAATCTTCGCCTCATTACGAAAAAGACCATCGTGATTCCCGGCCATGGACCCGCCGGAACGAAACCGGAGCTGGTCGAGTTTCGCGACATGCTCGTCACCATCCGCAACAACGTGGCAGTTCTCAAAAAGCAGGGCAGATCGCTAAAGGAAATCATCGACGCGAAGCCGACCGCGGACTTTGATGCGAAGTGGGGACAATTCCTCATCACGCCGGACGCCTTCACCGCGCTCGTTTACATGGGCGTCTAAGGATCGACACAGCACAAGCGATTTCAGGGGGAATGCATGAGACTCTTTTTCGGCGTAATTATTTCTTTGGCCGTCGGCGTAGGTTGCCGGGTTTTCGATATCCCGGCGCCTAGCCCCCGGTGCTGCCAGGGGCTCTATTGGTCGTCGCGATGACGCTCGGGTATTCGGGCGCGGACCGGTTCCTCAGCCGGTCGGCAGGCGTCGCGACAACCAAGCATTTATGCGGCGGCCCTAGCGGCGAAACCACGGCATTCCGGGCGGGCGAGAGTCGCGCGGTGCCTGCCCCCGTCAAGCAGGAGGATGCCGGATGAACGCGAATGCACTTCCCGCGACCGTCAACTTTTCAGGGGAAGATCAAGGCCGAAGCCATCCAGGAGAAATCAATATGAAATCACAAATGCCCCTCAGCTTAGTACCGCCGTTTACCAGGGAAACAGCGGTGCTGAAAGTGCGCCTCGCGGAAGATGGTTGGAACTCCCGCGATCCGGAACGAGTTGCATTAGCGTACAGGGCCGACAGCCGGTGGAGGAATCGGTCGGAGTTCCTCACCGGACGGCCGGAAATCGTAAACTTTCTGACCCGCAAGTGGTCCAGCGAGTTGGAGTATCGCCTGATCAAGGAATTGTGGGCGTTTGATTTGAACCGAATCGCAGTCCGCTTCGCTTACGAATCGCAAGACGGGGCTGGTCAATGGCGGCGCGCGTACGGCAATGAGAATTGGGAGTTCGATGAAGCGGGTGTAATGCACCATCGCTATGCCAGCATCAACGACCTCAAAATCCTCGAATCGGAGCGGTTGTTCCGTTGGCCACTGGGGCGCCGGCCGGACGATCATCCGGGATTAAGTGATCTGGGACTGTGACAGGTCGTCGCGCCTAGGGAGGTTTGGATTATGAAACAAGTGGCTCACGACATTCCTGGATACACATACGGGGCACCCGAGGTATCCGCCTCGCCCATTACGCTGCAGCAGTTAGAAGAGTTGAAGGCGAGCGTGGGGATGACTGCGGAGGAGGAACGCTATTTACGACTCGCCGGCGACGTGCTGGTGGATCAGACGGCAGAGGTCGTGGACCACTGGCGAGGCCGGATTGTCGCGGGTATCCCGAATCTGGCCCGTCATTCGCGGACTCCCGAAGGGAACGCCATCCCCGAGTACGCGTCCGCGAGCAACCTGCGGTTCCGGCAGTGGATTCTCGATACATGC
>JBDTTK010000536.1:0-3742 GCA_039930685.1 Bryobacteraceae bacterium
GGGAGTTCCCGGATGGGCAGACCAGGCGATTGCGCGTGGAAGAGATCCTGTACCAACCTGAAACATGGCCGCGCGAGGTCCGCGAGGGGGTGCCGGGGAGCCTCTGGCAGCAGACGGACCTTCCGGGACTGATGCCGTAGGTTGGTGGCACCGCGAACGTTCGCAGCAAGCGCACGTCACTCCAGGCGATACGCCGCACGTAAACCGCGTTTCCCGTCGCTCGCTATTTCAGTTGCAGCGCAACCGGTCCGGACACCGGGTCGGTGACGCCGAGGCCGTTGCCCAGATCCTCAAGCGTGTCGCGGAACGCATCGAGGGTGGCGACCATGTCCGGCCGCGCCTTGGCCAGCGCGTCCATGCTGTCCCATTCGCCGACGATGCAGTAGCTCCGCTCGCCGGTCTTGACCAGGTTGACCCGCTTGAGACCTGCCCAATCGGCGGAGACGTTCTTGTGAGCGTCCAGGAATTCCTGCTCGCGCCCGGGCTTGACGCGAAAGCGCACGACGTTGAAGGCGGTCATCAGATTCTCCCCTTGGTGGTCGGGAAGCCGACGATACCTAAAAACCGGCGGCTCTGCAACGAATGGGAATATCGCAGTCCGGACTACAGGCGATTGGTGTGGCGGCGATCACTCCACGCAGAATTCCGGATCCGGGACGAGGCAGTCGGTCTCGTTCGCGCCCGGTTTCCCCCCGATGCCGCGTGTCAGCGGCTTCGATGCCGCCACGCGCAAGTCCTTCGGCCACAGGAGCCACATGCGGCCGCTTTCGCGCATGCGGCTCGCGCGCGCGAAGGCATTTGGGCCGAAGCCCCAGAAGAAGTCTGCGCGCACGGCTCCGCGTATGGCGCCGCCGGTGTCCTGAGCGAACATCAGGCGATTGAAACGGGTTTCCGCCGACTGACCTTCAGTGGAGATGAACACCGGCGATCCAAGCGGCGTCGTTCGCGGATCGACGGCAACCGAGCGTCCCGCGGTGAGCGGCACACCCAGCGCACCGACAGGGCCGGAATCGGCTTCGGGAATCTGGCGAAAGAACACGAAGCTCGGATCGTTGCTGAACGGGGTCTCGCGGTCGATGCCGGTGAACCTGCGAGCTGGTTCACCGGCTGCGCTCGAGGACGTCGTCTCCGACTTAGGGAGCGACGGCCGGACGCTCGACGCAGACTGACCCGCGGCGGGCGAAGCTGGCGCCGTGGCAATCGGCGCCGCTCGCCCCGCGGCGGACGATGCCGACGCTGCCGCGACGACCGGCGACTGCGTCATAGGAGCTGTCTGGTTACCCGACGCTCTGCTGGCCTTGAGCTCCTGCAGGCGCGCGATCATGCGCTCGACCTCGGGCGAGCGCTCCTTCTTCGCCGTGGGCGGGCTGGCCGGTGGCGTGTCCGCGGGCTCGTTGACCGTAGGGCTGTCCGTTCGCTCCGGCTCGACCGGCTGCCGCAAACCCCTCGTCAACACCCGGTGCGACGGGTTCGCCATTTCGGTCGCGGGTGCCGCGACGCCATCGGCTTTGTCCTCGAGCGGGATCGCGATGCCGCGGGTCAGCACCTCCGGCTCCATCGAGAGGCCCCGCGTGCGCGGCTTGACCGGCGGAGTGAACGGGTGGCCGTTCTGCTCGGCGAACGCGAGGCGCAGGATCTGGCCGTCCGGCGTACGCACTTTGCCCGATCCCTGGACTTGCATCGAATACAGTGCGCCGAGACTGTCGACCCAGGCGATGACGCCCGCCATAGCCAGCGCTCCCTTTTCGATTTCCCGGCGCGTGAAGTAAGGCACTATGCGGGCGCCTTCGCGGCGGACGCGAATCCGCCTGTCCTTGACGTCGGGCTGCGCGTCTCCCAGGTCGAGTGTGAACGGCGCGGCGCAGGGCGCTCCGCCAGCCTGCTTTACGCAGACTGGAATGACGTTGCGCCCCTCGATGCGTGCCAGCACGGCCGACCCGGGAGGGGCCTGCGGGATGCTGCGCGAATCGAGCATCAGCAGATCCTCCGGCACGGCGTAGACAGGATAGGCGTACGGCGAACCGTACTGCCGGTTACCATTGAGCAGCGGCTCGTAGTATCCAGTGATCATGCCGGTCGTAGAACGATCGGAATTGCGGATCTCGTACAGAATGAACTCGGCTTCCAGGAAATTCCGGATGTCGGCGTCGGCACGCGCGTCGATCCCGGATGAGCGCTTGCAGGGTTCGGCCCAGGCCGGCCGTTTCGCGAGCGCGACACAACTTTGCCGGAAGGCATTCCAGGCTTCGGACAAACGGTCTTCGCGCCACCCCGGAAGGTCGCTGAACTTCGACTGAATGAAGAGCGCGTGCTTGGTCGTAATCACGCTGGGTGCCGGTGCCGGCTGACTGTCCGCGGCTTGGGCAGCCATGAACAATCCGCGTGCAATAACGAGACACGCGAGAACAAGCGGACCTGATCGAAGGGACATGTTTGCTCCCGGAAGCCGCGCGGGTCGATAAGGATATACCCATTCGGAGCACCAGATGTGCTCAGTCTGGCATCGACGACCCGCGCGTACCAACCCGGACACGTCTTCCGATCGAGCCAGCGGCACACAAGCGCGCCCGACTCCGGGCGCGCACGAAGAACGTGAGGTACCCGCCACCCAGTCTCACGCGGTTCTGTTGCGCCTGATTGCGCGAGTGTGCTAGGCTCGTTTCGGCACGTAGTATCTTATGTCCACAAGTAGTATCTTATTTCCACAAAAAATGGTGCAGGATTCCCGCGACATTGATCGGGGACACCAATCTATCGATGGAGGAGGGTCCCATGTTTGATCGTCGAATTTCCCGCCGTTCGGTGCTGAAGGGCTCGGTCGCGGCTGGCGCACTCGCAATTATGGGTCGACCGGCTCAGGCGCAGGGTAGCGTGAATTGGAAGAAATACGCCGGCACCAAGCTCGAAGTGATCCTCGCCAAAGGCCCACGCGGCGACAATCTGCAAAAATACATCAAGGAGTTCACCGACCTGACTGGCATTCAGGTTGAGTCCGAGCAGATCCCCGAGCAGCAGCAGCGCCAGAAGGCCGTTATCGAGCTCGCGTCCGGCAAGCCGAGCTTCGACATCATCCACCTGAGCTATCACGTCCAGAAGCGGCAGTTCGAAAAGGCCGGCTGGCTCGCCAACCTCTCCGGCTTCATGAAAGACCCGAGCCTGACCGCGCCGGATCTCGTCGAGAGCGACTTCTCGGCCGCCGGGCTGAAATACGCCAAGGACGACAAGGGGCAATTGCTTTCGCTGCCGTGGTCGGTGGACTACTTTATTCTTTATTACAACAAGGAGATCTTCGCGAAGGCCGGCGCGTCGGTCCCGAAGACTCTCGATGAGATGAACGCGCTCGCCCAGAAGCTCACCGACGAGAAAGCCGGCATCTTCGGTTATGTCGGGCGCGGTTTGCGCAACGCCAACATGACGCTGTGGACCAACTACTACCTGAACTACGGCGGCGAATTCCTCGACGCCAAGGGCAACATCCTCACTGCCGGCCCGGAAGCGATCGAGGCGACGAAGTCCTACGATCGCTCCAACAAGTTCGCGCCTCCGGGCGTCGCCGGATTCAACTGGATGGAGTCGCTGGCCGCCTTCGCGCAGGGTCGCGCCGCCATGTGGATCGACGGGGTGGGCTGGGCTCCGGGCGTGGAAAACCCGAACTCCTCCCGGGTCGTCGGCAAGGTCGGCTATGCGATGGTACCGGCCGGGCCGAAGGGGCAGTATTCGGCGACCTATGGCGACGGCATCG
>JBDTTK010000537.1:0-3735 GCA_039930685.1 Bryobacteraceae bacterium
AGACGGAGATTGCGAGCCGGTCGCGCCGCGCCTGAATGGCCGTGTCGAACAGGGCAAGGCGCGGGGCGTTCGCGTGCGGGTCGACGGCGAGGGCCGCCGAGAGCAGCTTAATCTTCGAGGCGGCGTCGGCGGTTTGCGAGGCGGCTTCGACAGGCGCGGCCAAGAAGAACGGCGCGATGGCTTGTCCTTCGGCGATGGGCGTTGACGCGGCCAGCAGATTCAACTCGGCGCTAGCGGTTTGCGGCGCGGCGGCTTTCGCCCGGCGGAGGGCCAGGGCGGCTTCCGTGCGGGTGGCGTAGAGCGCGGCATTGTTGCTCAGCACCGCGGCCAGGCGAGCGTTGTCGCTGTGCCAATCGGCGGCGCGGCGCTGTGTTTCGAGATCCCAGGGCTTGGCCTTGAGGGCGGCGTCCGCAAATTCGAAGGCGTCGACACGGCGCTTGAAGCGATCGAGGAGGCTGGCGGCGGCGTCGAGCGCATCGAACGGCTCGCCGGAGAGCAGCGTCATGCGATGCAGCAGCGCGAGTGCGGCAGGCACGTCGTTCTCCTCCAGGCTGACTTCGGCGGCTCCAAGGAAATTGGAGGCTTCATAGCGGCCCGCGTTGAGTTCGCGGGTGTAGGTCCACTTCAGCAGTTCGCGGGCGGCGGCCGGTTCGCCGGCGGCTTTGAGGTCGGAGGCGGCGCGCTGGAGTTGCTCGGCACTGGGTTGGTCGGCCGGATCCTGCGCGAGGCGGTCGAGTAGAGCGGGCATGGTCCGCGTCCGGGCGGCGATGCGGGCTTCAAGCGGGAGTTGGTCCCAGCGGCCATACCGGTCGGCGTCTTTTTGGAGGTCGGGCAGGATCGCTTTGGCTTGATCAAACTGGCGTCGGTCGATCAGAAAGCGGATGTACTCGATCTCGAACTGGCGCTGTTGCGCACGGGCGCTCTCGCGGGCGTTGCCGAAGGCCTGGGCATAGCGGGCGGCGGCGCCCCTCAAAATCTCCTGGTGGAGCGTATTGCGCTGTGCGTCGGGAACCCAGTCGGCGTCGACGAAACTGGCGAGGAACTGCGGCGGATCGGCGGCGGAGTGCGACAGATCGACAATCCAAGCGATCGCGGATTGCGCATCCGGGGAGGCGGCAAGGATGCCGCGCAAAATGGGTTCGGCGTTGTAAACGCCGTTGCGCCGGAAGTAGGTGCGGAGGAGCTTCGAGATGTCGTCGCGGAGAGGCGCGATGGCCTTGGCTTGTCCAGCATGAGCGAGCGCGTCCTGGAGCGTGGTCCAGAAATTCGCCGGGACGCGGCTCTGGTCCTGCTGTTGCGCGAGCATCTCGAACACCAGCTTCCATTCGGCGGCGGCCTCCGCGGCGCGTCCGTCGGCGCTGGCGAGAACCGCGAGACGGTCATGGACGTCGGCGCGATTCGGCGTCAGTTCGAGCGCGTGATGATATTCGACGGCGGCGCGGGTGCGGTCGGCTTGCTCGCGGTAGTACTCGGCGAGTTGGAAGTAGGCCTCGGCGCGTCCGGGCGTGTGCTCCAGTTCAGCGGGGAGATAATCTTCGGAACCCGGCTGCTTGAGCGAGGCAAGATACTCGCCGTAACGCGCGCCGAAGTAGAACCAGTTGTCGCCCGCGAGGATCTGATTGCGGTCGACGGGCTTTCCGATGCGGTCGCCGACGGTTGCGTCATTCAGCATCGACACGAACGCGGTCTTGGTCGCAGGCTGGGTGCTCGCGAAGTAGATTCCGGTAAGGCCGGTGTAGGCGCGGGTCCAGAGCGGATTCACTTTGCGGCCCCGGGCTTCGACAGCCTGGGTTGCTTGCGCGAAGGTCCCGTTGCGGACAGCGTAGTCGACGACGGCGTTCTCTTGAGTTGGATTGCGGCCGCGTCCGGCAGCGGCGGCGAGCCGCGCGGGCTGTCCAATGATTAGCGACACGTAGCGGTCGAGCGGCGGTCCGGAAAGACCCGAGAGCTGGTCCTTCGAAGTGAGCACGCGCAACTCGGCGGCGGTGTTGCCGGCGGCGCGATACGCGTCCGCCGCCTGTAGCAGGTAGCCGTCGCGATCGCCGGAGTCCGTTGGCACGACGCGGAAAAAGGCTTCAAGTTGAAGCGCGAGCTCGTCGTATTTCAACCGCGAGCGTTGCAACTCGGAGAGGCGCGTCATAAAGCTCGCGCCCTCGGCAGGTTTGGCGAGCGCGGCTTCGTAAACCCATTTGGCTTCAAGGTCGGCGAACTTCGCGCGGCGGACCGCGTTCATCGCCGTTTTATCGGTGCGGTTCTTCGTAAGGAACGCGGCGAAGGCGGTCTTCTCTTCCGGCGTGTAATACGCGGCGGCGACGTCTGCCATCGGTTCAAGAGGCGCACGCGGGTAAGCGGATTCATAGCGGCGTCCCTTGGCGGCGAGGCGTGCGAAGACAAGAGCGATGCTCGACTTCTCGTTTTCGTCGGCGCGCTTCATGGCCTCTTCTGCAAAGGCTGTGGCTTCCGAGAGGAGGTTCCAGCTTTCGAGGCGTTCCGCGATGGTCGCGTAGTTGGTGGCGCGATCCGGACGGCCTTCGAGCCAGGCGCGTCGAAGAGCCGCGATGGCTTCGGGAGTCTTGCCCTGGCGCGCGTACACGGTCGCAAGGCTGTCCATCCATTGAGAATCGTGATAGGTGAGATCGTAGAGGCGAATGTAGGTTTTTGCGAGGTCGTCGAAGCGGAAGAGGCGCTCTTCGAGACGGGCGCGCGACATCAGGAGGTCCGTGCGGTCCGGGCGGATCTCGGCGGCGCGCGAGTACGAAGTGATCGCGGCGGGGAAGTCCTCGAACTGGGTTTCAAGCTGAGCGAGTACAACCGGCCAGCGCCAGTCGCGCGGCGCTTCGCCCTGGGTCTTGCGATAGAAATCGAGCAGCTTTGCCCGGCCATTATTGCGGCTGGCGTAGATGGCGGCTTCCTGCACGAGGCTGTAGTCCTCGGGATAGCGGTTCACGACTTCGATGTACTGATCGAGCGCGCCGGTGTAATCCTTCATGCGGGTGAGGACCGGGATCAGGCCCCGGCGGAGCGCGGCGGTCCGCTCATTGCGTTCGGGTGCGGGTAGTTGCGCCGTGCGCATTGCCGCAAGCTTGTCGAGATAGAACGCGCGGAGTCCGCGGTCGTCATTCTGCTTGCCGTAGGTGTCGGCCACGGAGGAGATGTATGTGGCGTTCCAGGGATCTGCGGCAAGTAGCCCGTCGAGTAACGTGCGGGCGCGGGCGTAATCCGCCGATTCGGTGGCCTTCTTCGCGGCTTCAAACGTGAAGCTCAATTTCAGGCCGGGCTCGGCGCGTCCGGCGGCTTCAGTCAGCAGATCGACGGCGCGGCGGCCGTTCTTGTTGCGCCAATGGTAATCGACAGCGGCGCGAACGACCCCGAGGATCGCCGGGTTCTCGCGCACGAGCGCGTCGACGGTCTGGCCGCCATCAGCGATCTTGCCCTGGGATTCGAAGAAACGAGCGAGCGCGATCCGGCTCCGCATCTTGTCGATGGGGTCCGTGGTGAGTACGACCTGGCGTTCGAGGGCGCGTTGCTGGACCTGCGGGAGGCCCTCGACGCGGCCCCAATTCTCGGCGCGCGCGATGAGGTCCGTCGAGGTGGCGGTTCCGCACACTTCGAGGAGGAAGCGCTCCAGATCGTCGCGGCGGTTCTGGTTGCGCAGGAGTTCGACGCGGAGCGCGAATGCTTCGGGCGTGGGTGTCCGGGCGGAGGTCAGGTTGGCCGTCAGCTGGTCGATCTTCT
>JBDTTK010000538.1:0-3735 GCA_039930685.1 Bryobacteraceae bacterium
GGCCGAGAATTCGCTTTGAGAATTGTCGGATTTTTCGGTGCCTAAGGTTATTTCGCTCACTTCCTCTTACATCCAAATCACCAAATCCAACGTTGTGTCAATCAAGCGAGCGGCCAAGCGGCTCTCCTCGCCGGATTTCGCGGCTGGAATCGATTTATAGACACCGTCAAAGCCTTGAGTAAATGACGGGACTAGGGATAGCACGGAGGGCCTGCGCGATTTCGCGCAGGCGACTGAATTGAACGCAACGAACACCATAATAATTCGAATGCTCGTAGCGGCAGCTGGGTTGAGCGTCATTCCAGGCGCGTTCGGTGCGATCACGTCGTGCCCCAGTTCGCCCTCGCTCTTGGGATTAACAACCTACCTGGGATCCGGCAATGGATGCTCCACGGTGGACGCGACGTATACGAATTTTTCGGTTGGGACAGCGACCGGGACGATTAACGGGGTCGCGCTGCCTGGAGCTTCGACGGTTCTGATTCCGAGCGCCCTACAGATTTTCCTCGCGACGGAGCCGTCCAATCCGAGGCTGCTCGAATTCAGTTCGCCGGGTTTGCTGGGCCCGACGAGTCAGAATGGCTGCAGCAATATCAGTGGCGACTTGGGGTGGTGTATCCAAGGCAAAAACGATGTTCTCGTCTCCAGCTATACCTACACAGCGACATTCAGCAACGCGATCAGCACGTTCGGCATCGCGGGAACCGCGCTCGCGAACGGCGGGGTTTCGACCGCCACGGTCTTCCGGGAGATCTGCCTGGGGCAAGCGACGTTCTCCCAGGGATGTGCGAACTATCTGGTCGTCCAAGGGGGCGCGGTGAATACAAACTTTTCCAGCCTGTCCTTCTCGTCAAGCGTGAACTTCGCGCCGACGAACGTGATTGCGATCCGGGACACCGTCTATCTTGCTACGGCCAATCCAAATTCGAGTTGGGCTACTTTTCTTCCCTACGACACGATCGATTCCCCCGAACCCGCGACATTCGGCATCATGGGCGCAGCGCTTGCGGCGTTGGGCTTCGCAAGACGGCGAAGGAAACGGTCCTAATCCGCCCGTAAGAGGATGCATCGCGATACGCCCGGCTTCGGCCGGGCGTTTTTCCATTGTGGGACGCTCTGGAGCGCCGGACCATCCGCCCGGGTCATTTCGGGCGTATCCCAAGGTGCGGGGCGTGCATCCAAGGATCTAAAGAGCACAATACGCTAAGATAGGAAAATGGGTCTGCGCCCCCTCAGAGTAATGAAGTTAATCGGTTTATTTCTTATTACATACGTCGCGCTGATGGCCGGCGCACCGGCGACCGATTTCGAGCGCGCCAAGGACCTCTACCAGCGAACGGACTATGCGGGTGCGTTGCGGATTCTCCTTCCGATCGGCGACAAGAACCCAGGGGTTTGGAGCCTGATCGGTCAGTCCTACTTTATGGACGGCGAATACAAGAAGGCCACGGAGGCCTTCGATAAGGCCGTGATGGCGGAGCCGAACAATTCCGAATACGTTCACTGGCTGGGAAGAGCGTATGGACGTCGCGCCGAGATGGCGAGTCCATTCACGGCGTTGGGGCATGCATCGAAGACGAGGCAACTGTTCGAACGCGCGGTGGTACTGGATCCGCACAACGGCGAGGCTTTGAACGATCTATTCGACTATTACCTGAACGCGCCAGGCTTCCTGGGCGGCGGATCGGGGAAGGCCGAACAACTAATCCAAAAGATCGAAAAGGTCGATCCCGCCGAGGGGCAGTATGCGCGTGCGCAGTTGGCGGAAAAGCAGAAGGACTTCACCAAAGCAGAGGTGTATTTCCGTAAGGCGATCGAACTCGCTCCCAAGCAGGTCGGGCGACTCCTCGATTTGGGCAAGTTTCTGGCGATGCGCGGACGCCTGACGGAAGCCGACTCGGCGTTCCAGCAGGCAGCCCATATCGCACCCGAGGATCCGAGAGTGATGTTCACCCGCGCCGAGGTTTTGATCAAGGCGAACCAGAACCTAGAAGAGGCGAAGAAGCTGCTGCGCCAGTACCTCCGGTGTCGACTCTCCCCCGACGATCCGCCTCGCGAGAAAGCCCAGGAGCTTCTGAAAAAGATTGGCGCCTGAGGGATGAGGAGCGCGGATGCTTCGCACTGAAACGGTTCGGGCGAGTTTGCAGGCGCTCAGCGCGAACCGCGTCCGGACACTCCTCACCGCGCTCGGGCTGGTCATTGGAAACGCGTCCGTGATCCTGGTGGTCACGATCTCACTGACCAGCCGCGACTACATCCTGGCGCAAATCCAGCGCATCGGTTCCAACCTGATCTACGCCCAGTACGAGGCGGGAAACAACCCCTCATCGGCGGCCGTGGATGCCGACTTCATTAAAATCGCCGACGTGGACGAAGTCCGGCGGCAGTTGGGTTCGCGGATTGTCGCGGCCACCGGCGTCATGAACAACTTCGACCGGATCCGCGTGAACGGACGTGATGAAGACGTGTCGATCATCGGATCCGACGAGTACTATCACAGCGTCCGCAACCTGGCTCTATTGGCGGGTCGATTCCTCGATTCGAGCGACATCTCGCTGCGCCAGCGCGTCGGTCTCCTCACGGAGCGCCTCGCAAAGCGGATCTTCGGCAGTTCCAGCGCGGCAGTGGGGCAGACCATCAAGCTCCACGGGTTGCAATTTACAATCATCGGAACGTTCAAGGAGCGCGCCGAGAGCTTCGGCTTGTCGGAGATTTCGGGCGAGAACGTCCTGATTCCGATCACGGTTCTGAAGAATTTTTCGCCGATCGAGCGCATCGACCCGCTGTATGTCCAGGCGCTGACCGCGAACGACGTGGAGCCGGTCACGAGAATGGTTCGGACGATCATCGAGGGCCGGCATCGGCTAGGCGCGCGCTACAAAGTAGACAACCTGGGCGAGATTCTGAATACCGCCAAGAGCATCGCCGCGATTCTGACCGGCGTACTGATTCTCGTTTCGACGATTGCCCTGATCATCTCGGGAATCGGAATCATGAACATCATGCTCGTGACGGTTACCGAGCGGACCCGAGAGATCGGATTGCGCATGGCGGTTGGCGCCGGTCGGCGCGCAGTGCTCGAGCAGTTTCTGACGGAAGCGATCATCATCAGCGTCGCCGGGGGAGCGGTCGGAATTCTGGTGGGATTGGCGATTCCGCTGTCGATTCAATTTTTCGCCGAAGATTTCGCGATTCCTATTTCTTATTGGTCGATCCTGATCGCGTTCGTGGTTTCCGCAGCCGTGGGTTTGATTTTTGGTTATTTGCCCGCGAGCCGAGCTTCGCGGTTGAATCCGACCGAAGCCTTGCGATACGAGTAAATTCCTATGCGACTGATTCTTTTCGTTCTCCTGCCGTTGACGCTGATCCACGCGGAAATCCGGACGTTGACCTTGAAGGAGACAGTCGCGATCGCGCTGAAGCAGAATCCGGAAATCGCGCTCGCCCGGCTGGATACGGTCAAGGCACGGCAGTCGATTCGGGCGGCTCGCGATCCGTTCATCCCCAAGCTCTATGGCGGCAGCGGACTCGCGTATACGAGCGGATTTCCCAACAGCATTGAAGGGAGCGCTCCGTCGATCTTTACGGCAAAGGCGCAGGCCATGCTGTTCAACAAGCCGCAAAGCTACCGAGTCGCCGCCGAGAACGAGAATTTCCGGGGGAGCCAGATCCAAAGCGGGGTCAAGCAGGACGAGGTGGTGTATCGCGCGGCGGTGCTGTTCCTCGACGCGGAGC
>JBDTTK010000539.1:0-3730 GCA_039930685.1 Bryobacteraceae bacterium
CAATTTGCGCGATGGCGTCGGATTGCTTGCGAAGTTGGTCCGGGGTGGCGGCGGATTCGGGATCGAGGTGGACCTCGACCGTTTGTCTCTGGCTGCCCGAAGGCGTGACGAGGCGGACGGTGTACTTGCCTGGGAGGACTTGCGGTCCGCGAGCGCGGGGAGCGCCACCCGACCGACCGCCGGGTCGTTCGCCAGACGTCTCAAGAGGAGCGGCGGAGCGGAGGTCCCACGCGATGCGGTGGACGCCGAGTTCTTTGGGAAGGAACGCTCCGGCGAGGGTCCGGATGACAGCGCCCTTTTCGTCGGCGATCTCGATCCGGAGGGAGTCTGCCTTGTCGCGCAGGTAGTAGGTGAGGAGCGCTCCGTAGGCAGGATTGGGCGCGGCGAATTCCGAGTCGCCGCCACCGCTGCGGGTGGCGCGGAGGGCGTGGCGAAGCGCGGTCCGGATGGGGAAGAGCGTGGCGGCTGCGGAACCGCGGCCGATTTGTTGAATCGCAGTCAGATCGTCGAGGACCCATAACCCGCGTCCATGCGTGGCGATCAAGAGGTCGTTGGATTCGGGCTGGAACGCGATGTCGCGGACGGCGACATTGGGCAGGTTGCGGAGATTCATGGGCGCCCAGGTTGCGCCGGTGTCGAAGGAAATGAAGATGCCGACCTCAGTGCCGGCGTAGAGCACAGCGGAGTTCTTGAGGTCCTCGCGGACGGTCCAGACAAAGGCGTAGCGAGGGATGCCGGCGTCGATGCGCTTCCAGGTTCGGCCGTTGTCAGCGGTGCGGAAGATGTACGGCTGCATGTCGTCGAGCATGTGGCGCTCGACAGCAACGTAGGCGGTGGCTGCGTCGTGCGACGACGGTTCGATGGCGGAGACGCGGAATTCGCCGGTGATGCCCGGGAGATTCGGCGCGACGTTGGTCCAGAGTCCGCCGCCGTTCACGGTGAGTTGGAGGTTTCCGTCGTCGGTGCCGGCCCAGAGGACGCCGCGTTTGACGGGCGATTCGGCGAGGCTCGATACCGTGCCGTGGACTTCGGACGTGCTGTTGTCGGTGAAGACAGGTCCGCCGGACGCGGTCATCTTCGCGGGGTCGGACTTGGTGAGGTCGCGGCTGATCGCCTCCCAATTCCGTCCGTAGTTGGAACTTTGAAAGATGACGTTGCCCGCGAAGTAAATGGTGTCCTTACCGTGGGGCGAGCGGACGAGGGGCGCGTCCCAGCCGAAGCGGTTCTTCATTTCGGCGGCGGTCATGCCGCTGTAGGAGTGCGCGTCGGGGCCGACCATTTGCTGTTCGCGCGTGCGGAGGTTGGTCCGTAACAGGCCGGCACCGGGGGTCTGGGTGAGGACGATATCGGGGTCGGCGGCGTCGCTCAAGGCGTGGAAGCCGACGATGGGACTGATCATGCGCCATTCGCCATTGAGGATTCCGGAAGGCTCGCGGGTTCGGGAAGGGCCGATCCAGGTGCCGTTGTCCTGGGTGCCGCCGGTGACGTAGTAGAAGGGCTGCCGGTTGTCGGCGTAGACGCGGTAGAACTGGCCGAGCGAAATGGATTCGATGTGCTCCCAGGTTTCGCCACGGTCCCAAGAGAACGCCATGCCGCCGTCCTGGCCCTGCCACATGCGCTGCGGATCCTTCGGGTCGATCCAGAGGGCGTGCAGGTCGCCGTGAGTCTTATTTGAAATGCGATCGAATTTCTTTCCACCGTCGGTTGAGAGGTGAAGTCCGTCGGAGAGGACGTAGACGCGATTGGCGTCAGCGGGGTCGACGCGGAGGTCGCAGAAGTAATAACCGCGTCCGACGAGTTCGCGCGCCGAAGATGTCGCGGTGAAGGAGCTTCCGCTATCAGCGGAACGGAACATGGCGCCCTCGCGGGTTTCGGCGACCACGTAGACGATGGACGGCGTCGACGGCGCGACCTTGATGCCGATCCGGCCCATGAGGGTGGGCAAGCCGGTTGTGAGCTTAGTCCAGGTTTTACCGCCGTCTCTTGTGCGGTACACGCCGCCGTTCGTGTCGCCGCTGTCGTAGCGCCAGGGCTTGCGGTCGAAGCGCCACATGCCGGCGTAGGCGATGTCGGGGTTCGAGGGATCGAGGTCGAGGTCGGACGCACCGTGCGTGTCGTCGGTGTAGAGCGAGTTGGTCCAGGTTTTCCCGCCATCCTGGGTGAGGAATACGCCGCGCTCGGGGTTGGGTCCGAAGGGGTGGCCGATGGCGGCGACCCAGACGCGATTGCTGTCGCGGGGGTCGACGACAACGCGCGAGATGGTCATGGTGTCGCGGAGGCCGGTGTAGTTCCAAGTCGCGCCGCCGTCGCGCGAGACGTACACGCCGCTGCCGATGGAGACGCTGTTGCGGACGTTGGCTTCGCCGGTTCCGGCCCAGATGACTTGCGGGTTGCGGGGGTCGAGCGCGATGGCGCCGATCGAGATGGTCGGCTGGCGGTCGAAGATGGGCTTCCAGGTAATGCCGCCGTTGGTGGTCTTAAAGATTCCGGCGGATCCGGCGGCGGCGTAGACGATGCGAGGATTGCCGGGGACGCCTTCGATGTCAGAGATGCGTCCGCCCATGGAGCCGGGCCCGAGGCTGCGCCATTCGAGGTTGTCGAGCGCCTGGATCTCCGTGGTTTGCGCGGCGAGGGCCGCGGCCGCTGCAATGAGCAGCGCCAACGGTTTCATCGAGTGATTCAGGATGATCCTTCGAATGATGCGTCGCATCAGGCAAAGATATCGAACTGCGTACCGACACCGGTCGCGAGGGCACGCTCATATGCGGCGGCGGCGGAGGCGACGTCCTGCAAGGCGGTGCCGGTGGAGTCGAAGACGATGACCTCTTCATCGGAGGTGCGGCCGGGTTTCAGTCCGGCGAGAACCTCGCCGAGTTGGGCGTAGCAGTGAGAGCGGGTCGCGAGGCCGGCGGCGATCGCATGATGGAATTCGCCCACGTTCGCGCACTGATCCAAGATGTCGCAAACCAGTTTGCTTTGGGCTACGAGCTTCGGCTCGAGTTCCTGTTTCTCCGGGCTGTCGGCGCCGACCGCAGAAACGAACATGCCGGGCGGAACATCGTCCGCCGCGAGGAACCAGTGTTTGGAGGGCGTGCAGGTGATGCAAACTTGCGACTGCGCGAGAGCGCCGCGCAGGTCGCCGACGTGGGCGACGTCGAGCGACAATTTCGCGGACATCTCTTTGGCGAACACGCGCGCACCGGGTTCGTCGTTGCTGTAGACGAACACCTTTTTGAGGGGCCGGACGCGGGCGAGCGATTCGAGCTGGATGCGCGCCTGGTTGCCGCTTCCGCAAATCACGGCCGTGGAGGCATCCGGCGCGGCGAGGTGACGGGCGGCGACGGCGGTGGCGGCTCCGGTGCGCTTCTTAGTGATTTCGATCGAATCCATGACGGCGAGGGGCGATCCTTTTTCGGCGTCGTAGAGGAGGACGAGGCCCTGGATATTGGGCAGTCCGTAGCGGGACATGTTGTGAAAGAAGCCGCCGTTGGCTTTGAGCGCGAAGTACGCCTTCGGATTGGTGACGCCGCCGGCTTTGATGTGGAACTCACCGGAGTGCGCGTCGACATGCATCAAGCCGGGCGGCAGAACCTCTCCCAACGCGTGCGCGCGAAACGCACCTTCGACGGCGGCGATGTGGTCGTCGAGCGTCAGCAGACAGGCGATTTCACTGCGCGTCAGGAGAAGGATGGGAGGTTGAGATGACATGAGGATTCCTTTTCAGGATACC
>JBDTTK010000540.1:0-3727 GCA_039930685.1 Bryobacteraceae bacterium
GATCTGCGGGATCTCCAGCTTCTGCGCGAACACGATCGCCTGCCGGACGTCGGCCAGGAAGTTGTCCCGCTGCTCAGGACGCACGAGCGACACAGGCCGCGAACCCCAATCGGGCGTCGCGATCACCGTGTCCATCGCCAGATGGAGTCCCCGCGCGAGCTTCTTCGCGTCCGCGATCTGCGCATCGGACCAATGGATGTGCTCCGAGACCAACTCGGCGGATCCGAGGCCGCCCTTGGCGGCGGTCTCCATGCGCTGCTCAAAGGTACCCTTCAGCGTCCAGAGCATCACGGACGTCTTGATCTTCGGGGCAGTGGACGATTGCGCGGCGGCTTGCATGGCGGTTGCGGCTCCGAGTCCGGCCTTGAGAATGGTACGTCGGTCGGTCATCGACGACTAGCGTAACGCACGGCGGGCAATCCCGGAACATCCGCTCTACCCGTCAACAGAAATGAACAGACAAAGGTTAAGATGGCTGTCGAAGGAGTTTACGAAATGCAACTTTCCCCAGATACAGCCATGATGATGCGGGGCATGCTCCTCGGCGGAGCCGAGCGCGAGCAGGTGACCACCTCCAAAGTGATCGCGGCCATTCCCGATCAGAACCACGACTACAAACCGGACGACAAGTCGAAGACGGCGATGGAACTCGCCGAACACATCGCAACCGTGGACTGCTGGTTCCTGGACAGTATCGCGGCAGGCGCCTTTTCGCCGGAGAGTATGATGAAGCCACCCGCTGGAACAGCCACCGGCGCGCAGATGTCCGCCTGGTACAACGAGCAGTTCAAGGCGAGCGCCGCCAAAATCAAGGCGATGGACGCCGATGCACTGATGAAGGTCGTCGACTTCTTCGGCATGATGCAGATGCCGGCGGTGACGATCCTTACCCTGATGAACAACCACATGATCCACCATCGCGGACAGCTTTCGACCTATCTCCGCGCAATGGGTGGCAAGTGCCCTTCGATCTACGGACCGAGCGCCGACGAAGAAGTTACTCGCCCGGCCGCTGCGGCAGCCGCCGAATAACCGGATCTGAGTCAGTAAAGTTTGCCGCCGCTCCGAACCATCGGGGCGGCGGTTTCGTTTGATGAGCGCTTGCTGCGCGGATCAGGGCTTGCTGCGCCGCAGGCGGTAGTCTTCGACGGCGGGCATCCGCACTACGTGGCACATCTCGAACAGGCGCGACCGCGCCCGCGGTCCGATGATCTCCGCGAGGGTCTTCTTGTAGATCGGTGTCGAACCCGCCATGTTGTCGACTACCCGGCCCGTCACATCCTGGTCCGGCAGGTTGGTGGTCGCGATCAGCGGCTTGCGGTGATTGCAGCGATGGGTGATGATCGCCGTGATCGTATCCTCCGCCCATTCGGTGACGCGATGCGCGCCAAGGTCGTCGAGTAGAAGATACTCGGCCTCAAGCGCCGCCCGATACGCTTCCTTATTACTCGTACCCGCGGTCTTGTCGTAGCCGGCGCGGATGTCGTCGAACAGCGACTGGTAGTCGTAGAACAACCCTTCAAAGCCCCGCTGCATAATCCGCCGCAATGCCGCCACCGCCAGATGCGTCTTGCCGGTGCCCGGATCGCCGATCAGCAACAAACCGGGCTTCGCGTCAAACGGCGTACTGCGCATCGCGTAGTTGCGAACTTCGAGCGAAACGTCCGAAAGTGACTTGCGCGACATCGGATTGTCCGACGGCAGAAAGAAGTTGTCGAACGAAGCCTTGGCGTAGAGCGGAGGAATCCGTGCTTTGGCCTCCATCCGGTCCGTGCGGCCGACCTGTTGGCAGGCGCAGCGTTGGGCGGCTGTGAGTCCATCGCGCTCGATGGTCTTCCATCCGGTGCCGCCGCAAACGGGGCACTCGGCGACTTCGGCTCCGGCGGGGCTATGGGATAGATCGCTCACGCTGACAGTTTACAACGCACGTTACTCGATGATCGCCAGGACGTCGCCGGCGGCGACCGTAGCGCCCTCGGTCGTCTTGATTTCGAGTACGGTTCCGGATTTTGGCGACTTCATCTCGTTTTGCATCTTCATCGCCTCGACGACGATCAGCCCCTGTCCGGCTTCCACCACATCGCCAACCGCCACCAGGATTCGCACGACTTTGCCCGGCATCGGCGCAACAATCTGCTGGCGGCCCTGGCCGCCGGCGCTGCTGTTCGACGCGGACCACTCCCTGGGATCGCGAACTTCTACGTCGATCGCGTGTCCGCAGAGATGCACGGTCTGGCCCGCCATACGGACGTCGTAACTGCGTCCGTTCGCGAGCACCGAGTAGACACCCGGCTGGATCTCAACCACCGTCGCTTCGCGTTCGTTCTCGCCGTCAAAGCCGTAGCGGACGCCAGTTCCATCCTGCTTGAATTCAAGAGAAACCGAACGGCCTAGAATCTCAACAGCGAGCTTCATCTCGCCAACCTCGCTCGACCTTCCTGAAGCCATCGGCTGGCGGGAGCGGCGGAGGTACCGGACGCGGGAGCGCGCCGACCCTGATGGATCGCAGCCACTAACGCTGCCACTGCCAGGGTGTCCTCATCGGGAGGTTGGGCCGGCGTCCGCCTGGCGAGGAATTCCTCAATAAATCCGGTATGGATGTCGCCGTCGCGAAACGCCCCGTCGGCGAGAACCTCGCGGAAGAAGGCGATATTCGTTTTGATGCCGCCGACTACGGTTTCGGCAAGCGCCCGCTGCAGGCGACCGATCGCTTCGGCGCGCGTTCCGGCCCACACAGCAAGCTTCGAAAGAAGAGGATCGTAATCGAGCGGTACGGTCCAGCCGGGATAGACGCCGGAATCCAAGCGAATTCCCGAGCCGCTTGGTTCGAGCAACTGCGTCAGCACGCCAGGCGACGGAAAGAAGTTGTTTTCCGGATCCTCGGCGTAGATGCGGCATTCGATGGCGGATCCGCGCCATGCTACATCGGTCTGCTGGATCGTCAGGCGTTCGCCCGCCGCGATCCGGAACTGCCATTGGACCAGGTCGATGCCGGTGGCGAGTTCGGTCACCGGATGCTCGACCTGCAGGCGCGTATTCATTTCGAGGAAATAGAAATTGCCCTCGGCGTCGGCAAGGAACTCCATCGTGCCCGCGTTATAGTAGCCCGCGGCGCGCGCGATCTTCAGGGCGGCTTCGCCCATTCGCTCGCGCAAACCGGGGCGGGCTTCGACGAACGGCGACGGGCACTCCTCGATGACTTTTTGATGGCGCCGCTGAATGGAGCACTCGCGTTCGCCGAGGTGAATCATGTGACCGTGCCGGTCGCCCAAAATCTGAATTTCGATGTGCCGCGGCTTGAGGACGAGCTTTTCGACGTAGACCTCATCGCTCTTGAACGACCGCTCAGCCTCGCTCGACGCATCGCGGATGGCGGCTTCGAGATCCTCTTCGCGATCGACCCGGCGCATTCCTTTTCCGCCGCCGCCTGCCGCCGCCTTGAGCAAAACCGGGTAGCCCAATTTGCGAGCCACATCGCGGGCGTCGTCCGCCTTGCGGACTGCCTTTTCGGTTCCCGGCACGACGGGGGCACCGGCCGCGATTGCGATCTTGCGCGCCGCCGTTTTCGAACCCATGCTGCGGATCGATTTTGCGGAAGGTCCGATGAATACAATGCCCGCCTGCTCGCAGGATTCGGCGAAATCCGCGTTCTCGCTGAGGAATCCGTAGCCGGGATGGATCGCGTCCGCGCCCGCCTTTCGGGCGGCATCCAGAATCTTATCGGCTC
>JBDTTK010000541.1:0-3722 GCA_039930685.1 Bryobacteraceae bacterium
GCGAGTCCGAAGGTGAAAAGGAGCACCCGGTTATCCATGCCGATCTCCTGGAGGCGAGGAATGTCGACGGCGGTCATGCCGTGAAGGAGGCCGATGGTCCAGGAGGCGATGAGGAGTCCGGCTGCGCCGCCTACGAAAGACAGGAGGAGGTTCTCGATCATGTGCTGACGCGCGAGTTGCCACCACGCAGCGCCCAGCGCGACGCGAATGGAGGTTTCGCGGCGGCGTTGGACGGCACGCGCGAGGAGGAGGTTGGCGACGTTCGCACAAGCGATCATCAGGACGAGTCCGACGGCCCCAAGGAGGGTCAGCAAGGCGGGGCGGACATCGCCGACGACTTCGTCCTTGAGGTGGAAGAGGTTGATCGAGTGGCCCTTGTTGACGTCGGGATTCTCCCGCTCAATATTGGCGGCGAGAGTGACCATCTCGGCGCGGGCTTTTTCCGCGGAGACGCCGGGCTTGAGGCGCGCGAAGACCTGAAGGAAGTGCAGTCCGCGAAATGCTTTCGGATCGAGGATGAGCGGCTGCCAGATCTCGGCGGTCGATCGTATGGACATCGGCACATCCGGCAGCACGCCGACGACGGTCCGCTGCTGGCCGCTGAGGGTGAGGGTCCGGCCGACGACCGTGGGGTCGCTTCCGAAGCGGCGCTTCCAGAAGCCGTTACTGAGAAGGATGACGGGTGCCGCGCCGGGTTGGTCTTCGCCATCGGCAAAGTCGCGGCCCAGTTGCGGCTGGATGCCGACCATGCGGAAGAAGTTCGGCGCAACGGCGGCTCCGCGAAGAAACTCCGGCTCGCCGTCGCCGGCCAGGGTAAAGCCCGCGCCGGTGACTCCGGCCATGCCTTCAAAGACCGTGTTCCGCGCTTTCCAATCGACGTAGTCCGGCTGCGAGACGACGTTGCGGAGGCGGTTCTGCTGGACGCGCTTTTCGTAGAGAACCACAAGACCGGCCGGATCGCGGTAGCTGAGGGGGCGCAGGACGACGCCATCGACGACGCTGAAAATGGTCGTGTTGGCGCCGATGCCAAGGGCGATCGAAAGGACGGCGACCGCGGTAAAGCCAGGGCTCTTGGCAAAGATTCTAGCGGCTAGGCGGGTATCCTGAACGAGGCTTGGCATATCCGTTCCATCCGTGCAATACCAGGGCCAACGCGAAACAGCTACCCGGCTAAGAGGATCAGCCGCTTATCGAGCGTCGGCACCGTCATGATTCTCTGTGGTGTTCGGTAGCGGGACTGTACTGTTCGCGGACGCCGTAGCCGGTTTCACGCGCAGGAGGCGATTCGAGTGCCGCCGTGGCCGCCTAGTAAAGGCCTTCAGCTTCGTCCTTCTTGATGAGCTGGTCGATTTCCTCAACCGGCATGGGGAGCTTGGCGGCGTCGACCATGGTCTGCGCGAGGCTGGGGAGGCCGGCGAGGTCAGGCCATTCGGACGGGGTCCAGAGGCTGGAGCGGATGATGCATTTGGAGCAGTGGAAGAAGGCTTCCTGGACTTCGACGACCAGGGCGAAGGCGGGCGTCTTGCCGTGGACGGCCATCGATTCGAGAAGTTCCGGATCGCGGACGATTCTGGCGGTCCCGCTGACGCGAAGGGTTTCGGTCTTGCCCGGCATCAGGAAGATGAGTCCGACTTTCGGGTTCTCGAGGACGTTCGTATAGGTGTCGGCGCGGCGATTGCCGGGACGGTCCGGAATGGCGAGCGTAGAGTCGTCGAGGATGCGGACAAAGCCTTGCGGATCGCCTTTCGGAGAGATGTCCATGTGGCCGCGCGCGTTTGAGGAGGCAATCAGCAGGAAGGGCGACTTGGCGATGTAGGCACGGCAATGGCGATCGAGGACCGCGATGGTCTTGGCGACACACGGCGGCGGAGGCTCGCCGATGAGTTCGCGGAATTGGACCGGATCGGTGATCACGTCATTGAATTGCATTGCGCACCTCCTCTTGAATGACAAATGTTACCAGGAAGATGCATCCTGCCAATGACGGAGTGGTTCCAGGCGGAAGGCGATGCTGCGGATCCGGATTGTGAAGCAAGGAGGCGGCTCGGGAGTGCTTGGATGCACGCGCGCGGACGCGTCGGATACGTGGCAGAAAGCAGATGAGGCACGGCGCGCATTTCGCGCTTCACGATCTGACGCATTACTCAGTAGAATCGGCGCTCGGCTTCTTCCGGCTGGACGGGCGTTCTGGGTGCCGTTCATCGCATCGCTCCAAGGACGGTTGACCTTGATGTCCGGAGCGAGTAGACTTTCTGCCACTTAGCGGTTTACTGCTTAACCGCTTGCTGAAATCTGGAGGGTTGGATGAGTGCCTCTGTTTTTCTGCCGGAATTGCCCGCGTGGCTGCCTTGGGCTTGGGATGCGTTGTATGTAGCGGGTGCGTTGGTGGTCGTGGCAAGTCTCGCCGTGGGCTATTGCGTCCTGGCACAGATGTTGACGACGCAAGGCGAAAACGCAGCGACGACGAAACGAGCGCATCTGGTTCGCTAGAAGCTTGTTCTCCCGGGCACCCTGCTGCCGCGAGGTCGCAAGTTGGAGCGCGAGGTCGCAAGGTGGAGTATGTCCAGTGGCGCACGTGAATCTTAGCGGACGCCTCGAGTGTCGCTCCGCACGCCCACAAGCAGCCATCGCAAGTTTCATCTCCGGCCGTCGAATGGTCAGCAGCGTTGGTAGTATTCTCGATGTTCGAGAGCGCGCGCCGAACGGCGACACTCAACCGGAGGAGACTATGTCAGACATCTTCGATTTTGTAGTGGTGGGCGGGGGTTCCGCGGGCGCGGTGATTGCCGCGCGTTTGTCGGAAGACCCGTCGTGCCGGGTGGCACTGATCGAAGCGGGTGAAGCGCCTCCGGACCTGGAATTGATTCCCGCCGCTTGCGCGGCGTTGCAGCTCAATCCGGCGACGGATTGGATGTACACGGCGGATCCCGGCAAGGCCGGGCTCGGGCTGAAAGGAGGCCGCATACCCGTGCCGCGGGGAAAGATGCTCGGCGGGTCGTCCGGGATCAATTACATGGCTTACGTCCGGGGGCACCCCGGCGACTTCGACTCGTGGGCGGCGGGCGGCGCCGCGGGTTGGAGCTACACCGATGTCCTACCCTACTTCCAAAAGAGTGAAGGCCTCGCGCTATGCGACGAGGTCGTAATCGACACCGCTGAGCACGGTACGGACGGACCACTCGGCGTTTCCGTGCGTTCGCCTGTGGTCGCGGGGGCGCGTGACTTCGTCGATGCGGCAGCAGCCGCGGGCATCCCGCGCGGGGATTACAACGGACGCGACCGGCGTCGTCCCGAGGGCGTCGTGTCGCTGATGCAGACCACCACGCGAGCGGGAAAGCGCTCGAGCACCTATCGCGCGTTTCTCGAAAACGCCGCCGCCGATCGCCCGAACCTGACCATCATTACTGGAGCGCAGGCGACGAAAGTGATCCTCGACAGCTCGTCGGGAAGGCCGGAGGCCAGAGGCGTCGAGTATCGAACGGCCGGCGGGACCGCGACCGCGCTGGCAAGCAAAGAAGTCATCGTAAGCGGAGGCGCGGTCGGTTCGCCGCAGTTGTTGATGCTGTCTGGTATCGGGCCGCGGCAAGAGCTCGAAGCCGTCGGCGTCGCTTGTCTCCTCGATGCGCCGCACGTCGGCAAACATCTAAAGGACCACATCCAGGTTGCGCTTTTCTTTGAGGCGCCGGGGGGCGGCGTTTCGGCAATGGAGGTCGGAGTCTCGC
>JBDTTK010000542.1:0-3719 GCA_039930685.1 Bryobacteraceae bacterium
CTGACGGTCACCGAAGCGAAAGGGTTCCAATGTGGTTTCACCGAGGGCGGAGCTTTGCTCGGTGGCTTACCGGTCGCCGATTGTGGCCGGGTCCGCGCGGTAGCTTTCCGGGAAGTATTCGGTGATGAGCATGAGGGGGCGGCCTCCGGAGACCATGCGGTAAGTCCGGGAAAGGAGGTTGCCTTTGGCGGTGGTTTCAAAATACCCCTGCAATTCGCCCGCGGGCAGGCGGTGCATAACCAGCAGTTCCTTCCAGGTTTCGAGCTTGTAGTCGGACCACAACCGGCCCATGGGCGCGTCGGACTCGATGAGTGCCTTGCGAAAGTCGGGAGGAAGGCGATCGAGTGCGAGGAGCGATTCGGCGTAGACGTAGTTCGATCCTGTAGTTTGGCCGACGATGAGGATCTTGCGCGTCATGATCAGATCGCCGGCGGCAATGTCGAGGTCCGGAATCGGTGCGGGAGCGGGCGCGATCTCAAGGGCGACTTTGCGGAGTCCGACCGGTTCGAGGAAGGCGGCTTCGACGAGGTCGGTGAGGGTTCCGTCGGTGACGAGGAAGAGGCGCTGGAGGAGTCCGACCGAAGTGGTGTCGAAGTCGGAGATTTGGGCGAGGAAGGCCATCACAGCATTGGACGGTTTGCGTGGGCGGAAGGGTTCGGCGGATTTGCGGAGGTGTGGGAAGGGCACGAAGCGACTGGAGATCCCGCCCCGAAATCTTAGACCTGGAGGTCTGTGGTACTTGCGCTGGTAGGCTAATGAGTTGGACCTCTCTACTCCTCTGACCTACGTAAAGGGCGTCGGGCCGGCGCGCGCGGAGATGCTTGCCGCCAAGGGGCTCGAGACGGTCGAGGACCTGCTGAGCTACGCGCCGTTCCGCTACGAGGACCGCAGTAACGTAAAGCCGATTCATCTCCTTGCGCCCGGTGAGATGGCGACCGTGCTGGCCGAGGTGAAGTCGACGAAGGTAGCGGGGTTCCGGAGGCGGAACCTGGGGATTTTCGAGGCCGTGTTCGTGGATCCGCCCGGCGTGGCTCCGGAAGTGATTCCGTCGGGCGCGGAAGTGGTGCGTCCGAGCTTTCGGCGGGCGGGGAAAGAAGCGCTGGCCGGCAAGTGGTTTCACGGGGCGTACCTGCAATCGGTGATCGAGCCGGGCATGCGCGTGGCGCTGTACGGCAAGGTCGAACTCGATACGTACAGCCGCCAATTGACCATGATGCATCCGGAGTTCGAGATCCTCTCGGGCGATGAGGATGGCGACATGGGGCTGCACACCGGGCGGATCGTGCCGATCTACGAAGCCGCGGCCAAGGTCACGACGAAGCAGATCCGGTCGATGGTGGCGAAGGCGCTGGCGAGCGTGGCGCCATCCGAAGAGCGGCTGCCGTCGACGGTCATGCAGACGATGAAACTGCTGCCGGTGGCGGATGCGGTCCGCGAACTGCACTTTCCGCGAGAAGGAACGGATGCGCGGCTGTTGAACGCGTTCCGGTCGCCGGCGCAGTGGCGGTTCATTTTCGAGGAATTCTTCTGGCTGGAAGTCGGACTTTCGCTCAAGAAAGCGAAGGCGAAGCAGGAGAAGGGAATCGAATTCGCGCTCACGGACAAGGTCCGCGAGCAGATCAAAGAGATGCTGCCGTTCCGTCCGACGGGGGCGCAGAAGCGGGTCCTCGGCGAGATCGCGCGCGACATGTCGTCAGGGCGTCCGATGTACAGGCTGCTGCAGGGCGATGTCGGCAGCGGGAAGACGCTGGTGGCGGCGGAAGCCGCCGTGATTGCGATCGAGAACGGCTATCAGGTGGCCGTGCTGGCTCCGACCGAGATTCTGGCGGCGCAGCATTTCCTGTATTTCAAGAAGCTGTTCCATAAGCTCGGCTACGTGACAATTTTGTTGACGGGCTCATCGACGGCGCGCGAGAAGATGCAGTTGAAGAAACTGGTCGCCGCGAATCTGGCGCACGTCACGATCGGCACACACGCGTTGCTCGAAGGCGATGTCGAGTTTGCGAAGCTCGGTCTGGCGATCGTCGACGAGCAGCACCGGTTCGGCGTGGAGCAGCGGAAGAAGCTTTCGGAGAAGGGCAATCCGGACGTGTTGGTGATGACGGCGACTCCGATTCCGCGTACGCTGGCGCTGACGATTTACGGCGACCTCGACGTTTCGGTGATCGACGAAATGCCGCCTGGGCGCAAGCCGATCGTGACCAAGCATCTGTCGGAGGAAAAGATCGAGCAGGTTTGGAGCTTCGTCAAGAAACAGGTGGAGGCGGGACGTCAGGCCTACGTTGTGTATCCGGTGATTGAAGAATCGGAGACGCAGGCGATGAAGGCGGCGCAGAAGATGCACGAGCATCTGGCGAAGATCGTGTTTCCGGATGTCGAGGTCGGGCTGCTGCACGGCAAGCTTCCGACGGATGACAAGGAAGTTGCGATGGACCGGTTCCAGAAGGGGTTGACGAAAATTCTGGTGGCGACCACGGTGATCGAGGTCGGCGTGGATGTGCCGAACGCGACGGTGATGGTGGTGGAGCAAGCGGAACGGTTTGGCTTGGCACAACTCCATCAATTGCGCGGACGTGTCGGGCGCGGCGGCGAGCAGAGCTATTGCATTCTGGTGACGAGCAAGATGGGCGATACGGGCCGCGAGCGGATCCGGACGCTGGTGGATTCAAACGACGGATTCTACATCGCCGAGATGGATTTGAAACTCCGCGGCCCGGGCGAGTTTTTTGGAACGAAGCAAAGTGGGCTGCCGGCGTTCCGGATTGGGAACCTGATCCGCGACAGCGAGATTCTGGAAGTCGCGCGGAGCGAGGCGGCCGCGTTTGTGGCGAATCCGCCGTCGGAGGAAGAGATGCGCCGGGCGATCGGGTACATCCGGGATCACTGGCAGCGGCGGTACGGTCTGGTGCAGGTGGGATGAGTGCCTGTATGCGCCGAGGTCCCCTCCCTGACGGTCGGGGTTCAATCCGGTTGATACAAGGAGCCAACGGCGGAAAGTGAGCTCATGCGAGTAATTGGCGGGGAGTTTCGCAGGCGAGCGCTGAAGAGTTTGCCGGGCCTCGATGTGCGTCCGACGCCGGACCGGCTGCGCGAATCGCTGTTCAACATCCTCGCTCCGCAGATGGATGCGTGCCGCGTCTTCGTCGATGGCTACGCCGGGACGGGCGCCGTCGGAATTGAGGCACTGAGCCGCGGCGCCGAGCGCGCGGTGTTCATCGAGCGGAACCGGGCGGCTGTTGGCGTGCTGCGCGACAACCTGCGGTCGTTGGGGCTCGAAGGCCGCTCGGAAGTGTTCACGGGGAAGTCGGCGGACGTGTTGGCGCGGCACACGGCGGACATCGTGTTCCTCGATCCGCCGTATCCGCAGGTGAAGGAATACGCGGACGCGATGGGGATTTTGGGGGCGCGTCCGGCTCCGCTGGTGGTCGTGCAGCACGAGCCGAAGATGGAACTGCAGGCCGAGTACGGCATGCTTAGGCGGTTCCGGGTGGTGAGGCAGGGGAGCAATTCGCTGAGCTTCTATGCCCGCATCGAGGTCGGCGCGGACGACGCCTCATCGCAAATGGCGATCGACGTGGAGACGCTGGCGTCAGAGTGATATAGTCAAACTCCTTCGGAAGAAGACCGCCACCAAGGAGGCATTCGCAGTAACCAAAATCATGAGTATTCTGAACCCGAAACAAGTCAACTGGAATCGCAGAGAGTTCCTCGGCGCGCTC
>JBDTTK010000543.1:0-3719 GCA_039930685.1 Bryobacteraceae bacterium
ACGGACAAGGAAGTTCGGAAGAGTGGATGGCAAGAGCGGCATTGATAGCGGCGAAACAGCGCGGGATTGCAAGAAAGCGGCAGAGCCGCGAACCCGATCCGCTTGCCGCCGTGGAAGCGCAGCTCGAAGCCTACGCCGAACGCGGCGTTTTCCGTTCCTTTAGCCGGACGTCATTGAAAGCTGGAATCGCTGAATTCCGCTTCTTCTGGCTCCTGAACCTGCCCTTCCGCATGACCTTCGATTCGAAGCGCGGCGTCCTCGCTTTTCCTAAGTTGCTGCCGAAGGTTCCGGCTGCTTCCGAACTCAACACCGCACTCAAGGAATTTGTCGAGAACTGCTCCGCCGAGGATCGCCCGGAGCACCGCCGCCTGGATCCATTGCGGCTGCGGACACGCTGCTCAAACCGCGCCGGTTCCGCCACACTGACGATCGAGTGCCTGGACGGCGATTTTGAAACTGCCGTGAAAAAGGCGATCCTGCTGGTCAACGAAGTCTTCCTTAGTTTTCTGAACGTCCGGCACCCGGAGTACATGATCGAAACCTTCCGGCTTCCGGACGAGTAACCTGCCCTTAGGTCGCCGCTAACCAGTACACTGAACAGGATCGGCCCATGCAACGTTGCGGGCGTGTTCGCGCTCACCTTTACAGGGATGAGGGTTGCGAATCGGTTGCCGAGTTTGGCAGCCAATCCGGCAAAGCGGCTTTGCCGAAAACGGGAGACCAGTGGAATGGCAATGGATTGGGAACAGTGGGTTGGTGAAGTCATCGACGGCAAATATCCGCTGCACCGATGCCTCGGATCGGACGACCGCAGCGCGGTATACCTGACCGGGTATTCCGCTACGAATTTGCAGAAAGCCGCCATCAAGCTTGTTACCGGATCCGCCAAGGAGATCGACTCCCTGATCGTGCGCTGGAACCAGACCGCCGATCTCCAGCATCCGCACCTCGTAGACCTGGTAGAGGCTGGGCGCTCTGAAATCGACGGCACCGAATTCGCCTACATCGTGACGGACTATGCCGACGAAAGCCTGGTCGAGGTTCTTCCCGAGCGCCCGCTCACCGAACAGGAAGCGCGCGACATGCTGCACCCGGCCCTTGAGGCCCTCGGCTTCCTGCACGAAAGGCGGTTTGCGCATACGGCCGTTAAGCCGTCCAATCTGCTGGCCGTCCGCGACGCTCTCAAGCTGGCGCGCGATTCCGTGCGAAAGGCGGGCGATCCTGTGGACGACGCCGGCCCTTACTTGGCGCCGGAGGCCGGACAGACCGGCGGCACTCCCGCGGCGGACATGTGGGCGTTGGGGGTCACGCTGGTCGAAGTCCTGACATGCAAACGTCCGGTCAACGGCGCGGTTCCCTCCGGGCTCCCGGAGCCGTTCGGCGAGATCGCGCGCAATTGCCTTACTACGGTAGCGGCGGCCCGTTGGAGTGTTCCGAAGGTTGTCGCCGCGCTCCTGGGCGAGGAGATCGCGGTCGTGCCCGAGTCGAAGGAGAAGCGCTCCTGGTCCTCGGCACGGATCGCTCAGATTGTTCTCCTGATGACGGGGGTGATTCTCGTAGGCGGCGTCATTCTGCGGCCGGTATTGATGCCTGATGCGGACCCGCTTGGAACCCCCACAACGAAGGCGGACGTAAAACCTCTCGCTGTACCCGCGGATCCGCCCGCCAATCCGGTTCCGATGCAGCCTGCCGGCGCGCAGCCGGTGACCGTTCCGGATGGCCGCGTCGAAGAGAAGCAAGTCCGGGCTAAAACGGCCGCTGAAAAGAGGCTCGAAGCGAAACTGGCCCGACAGAAGCTTGCGGAAGAAAAGCTCGCGGCGAGAAAGCTCGCGGCAAAGGAGCGCGCCGACAAGCGGGAAGCCGACCGGAAGGCGCAAATCGAAGCCGCGCGCGAAAAGCAGCAAGCACGTCAGACTGCGCCTCCGGAGGTTGCCAAACCCCAACCGGCGGCGACGGTTCCAGCAGCGTCGGGCGATGTCGTGCGGCAAGTGATGCCCGAGATTCTGCCGTCGGCGCAGCGGACGATTCAAGGGAAGGTCGGCGTCGTGGTCCGAATTCAGGTTTCGCCTTCAGGAGACGTCTCGGCCGCTACGCTCGACTCACGGGGGCCGAGTTGGTATTTTGCGGATCTCGCGCTCGACGCCTCCAAAAAATGGAAGTTTACGCCGGCGGAGGGCGCGAGCGCGCCGCGGACGTGGATTGTCCAGTATCAATTTCAGCGGTCTGGAACCAAGGTCGCGGTGAAACGCGCAGGTCCCTAGCGTTGCGTTGAGAGTCTAGAAAACCAATTTCAGTCGCGAATCCCTGCCGCGAAGCTCTTCTGCCTAGCCGGAATTGGCTCGCCCGACGCAATTCCCTGAAATTCACCCACCCGCACGACCCTTGCCGGTAACTTCGGTGCACCTTGCTCGGTCATTGCTATAGGGATTGCGAGAGTTATCCGCACAGAGTTTTACATAAGCGGCAGGTACACTTATCCCGCTGAGTACCGTCAGGAAGAAAGATGTTTACCAAGTTCGTTTTACAGACCATCAGTGGGTTGGCGCTGCTGTCGTTAGCAGCGGCCGGAGTGTACGCCCAGACACCGAGCAAAAATGTCGTCGGCACGGTTGCCGCGGTTCGGCCCGACGTGCACGAAGTGGATGCGAAATCCGATACAGGCGCCATCACGATTATTAAGATTGCTCCAGAAACAATCCTGAAAAGCATTGCTCCGGGTGAGACAAGCCTTTCGAAAGCAGTCGACGCGACGGTTGACACCATCCATCCCGGCGATCGCGTGCTGGTCACCATGCAGGGTGATTTGGTTCGCCGCGTGATCGTCATGCAGGCGAAAAGCATCGAGCAGTGGAAAGAGGCGGATCGCGCCGAATGGAAAACGCGCGGCGTCGCCGGCGTCGTAAAGGACAAGAAGGGCAACGAACTGACCTTGAGAGGCCCCAACGGCCTGACCTTCGAAGTCACGGTAAAGCCGGACGCCAGCTTCAAACGATACCCGGCGGAGTCGGTGAAGTTTGCCGATGCCAAGGCCAGCAGTCTCTCCGAGCTTGCGGTCGGCGATCAGATTCGCGCCCGCGGAGAGAAGTCGGCCGACGGATTGAAAGTCACTGCCGATGAGGTCGTCTTCGGGACGTTTGTGACCCGGGCCGGCGTCATCCAGTCAATCGATCCGGCGACCGGAGTGATTTTGGCTAAGGACCTCGGCGGCAAGGAAACGCTCACGGTGCATATCAGCGCCGACTCGCAGATCAAGAAATTTGGTTTCCCAGGCGGCGGAGGAATGGGCATGAGGCCCGCGGGCGACGGAGCCGGTCCCCGCGCCGGGGGCCCTGGCGGTCCAGGAGGCCCTGGCGGTTCGAGAGGACCTGGTGGCCCTGGTGGTCCGGGTGGTGGACCAGGCGGGCCCGGCGGTGGCCGTACATTCGATATTGCCGGGATGATCGAGCGCCTTCCGCTCGCCTCGAAAACGGATCTCAACGTCGGCGACACGATCGTGTTTTCCAGTTCCGTGGCTTTAGCGAGCCAGACCGACAAGAAGAACAACCTTACTGCGATCGTGCTGATCTCCAACGCCGAGTCCTCGAGCCAGCAGATGGTGCCGGGCATCACGCTCGGTTTCAACCAGGACTTCGATCCCGCTGCCGGCATGTTCAACGCGACGAATTTCCCTGGTGCTTCGACCACCCAGCTCAACGCGGCGCGCGCCACCTACGCGGTAC
>JBDTTK010000544.1:0-3712 GCA_039930685.1 Bryobacteraceae bacterium
CGACACGCCCACACGCGAACTGCGCCTACGCAGAGGATTCCGCTCTAGGTTTTGGTTGCCCGGCCGCGGGGGCGTGCCCGGGCCTCTAAGCGCGCCTGCCCGGCGAACAGAGGTACATTCAAGTGCGCCCGGAACAGGGGTTTTCGGCGCGATTCACCGCCTCCGCCTTGTCGCTACACGAACCCGCTTGTTACCCTGGAGTTTCATGAGTCAATACCAGGTCACTCTTCCAGACGGCAGCTCTCGTACGGTTGCCGCCGGAACCCGGCCGCTCGACATTGCGGAATCCATCGGCAAGCGTCTTGCCGACGATGCCATCGTCGCCCGCGTCAACGGCGCTCTGTGGGATCTCACCCGCCCCTTTGAATCCGACGCGAAGCTAGAGATTCTGACGACGAAGAATCCGGAGGCGCTCGAAGTCTATCGCCACTCGACCGCCCATTTGCTGGCCGCGGCGGTCCTTGAGCTGTTCCCTGAGACCAAGCTCGGCATCGGCCCGCCCATCGATACCGGCTTCTACTACGACTTTGAGAGAGAAACGCCCTTCTCTCCGGAGGACCTCGAAAAGCTTGAAAAGAAGATGCAGGAGATCCGCGATCGCGACCTCTCCTACGACCGCATCATGATGCCCAAAGAGCAGGGCCTCCAGATCTACAAAGATCAGCCGATGAAGGTGGAGCTGATCCAGGAGCGCGCGGGCGAGATCTTCAGCGAATACACGCTGGGGCCGCACTTCATCGACTTCTGCCGCGGTCCGCACGTTCCGACGACCAAGAAGCTAAAGGCGTTCAAGCTATTGTCGATCGCCGGATCGTATTGGAAGGGCGACGAGCACAACCGCCGCCTGCAGCGCATTTACGGAACCGCGTTCTTCAATCAGAAGGATCTCGAAGCCTACCTCAACAAACTGGAGGAAGCCAAGAAGCGCGACCACCGCAAGCTCGGCAGAGAGCTCGATCTGTTCAGCATCCAGGAGCTCGCCGGGCCTGGCCTGATCTTCTTCCACGAAAAGGGCGGCATCATCCGTAAGCTGATCGAGGACTGGATGCGCGACCAGTATCTGGCGCGCGGCTACGCCTTGGTTTACACGCCGCACGTGATGCGTGCCGACCTGTGGAAGACCTCCGGCCACCTGAGCCACTACAAAGAGAACATGTTCGCGGGCATGGAACTCGACGACGCCGAATACCGGCTGAAGCCGATGAACTGCCCCGGCCATATCCTGATTTACAAGGACAAGGGCCGTAGCTACCGGGAGCTGCCGGTGCGGCTCGGCGAACTCGGCACGGTCTACCGCTACGAGCGTTCGGGCGTCATGCACGGGCTGCTGCGAGTCCGCGGGTTTACGCAGGACGATGCCCACATCTTCTGCACGCCCGATCAGATCGAAGACGAGATTGTGAACTGCCTCCAGTTCGCGATGGATGTCCTCAAGACGTTCGGCTTTGAGCAGTACGAAGCCGAACTCTCGACGTGGGACGGCGGCGTGAGCGGCAAGTACGACGGCACCCCGGAGCAATGGGCTCTTGCCGAGAATGCCCTGAAGAAGGCCGTCGACCGAGTGGGGCTAAAGGCCGAAGTCATGGCCGACGAAGCCGCGTTCTACGGTCCGAAGATCGACATGAAGTTGGTGGACGCGCTTGACCGCAAGTGGCAGTTGTCAACCGTGCAGTTCGACTTCACGCTGCCGCAGAGGTTCGATCTCGAGTACGTGGCGGAGGACGGCAAGAAGCATCAGCCGCTGATGGTCCATCGGGCGCTGTACGGTTCGATCGAGCGGTTCTTCGGCATCCTGATCGAGCACTACGCGGGCGCGTTCCCCGTGTGGCTCTCACCGGTGCAGGCTGTGGTCATGCCGATCACCGACCGGCAACAGGAGTACGCGCAGAAGGTCTTCGCGCAACTGAAAGACGCCGGCATCCGGGTGCAGTTGGACGACCGCAAAGAGAAGGTCAACCTGAAAATCCGCGAAGCGCAACTACAGAAAGTGCCGTACATGCTCGTCCTCGGCGATCGGGAAGCCGAGGCCGGGACCGTAGCAGTCCGCCAGCGGAAGCACGGCGATCTGGGCTCGAAGCCCCTCCCGGAGTTCATCGCCGAGATCAAGAACCTGATCGACACGAAAGCGATCGCGGAGTAGCACACCCATCGTGGCCTCGCTCTTTGCAAGCGGCGCGGCCGGCACGGTGCTCGCGGCAGTCCTAGCGCTCGTCCTTCTTGGGAGTCTGGTCTTCACGCTGCTCAGCATTCTCGCGGCGCAGAGGTATCTTTCCGTTCCGGCGCGGATGCCCGTGGGCGTCGAACCCATCAGCATTCTGAAACCGCTCGCCGGTCTCGATGAAGGACTCGAAGCGAACGTGCGGACATTCTTCGAGCAGGAGTACGCGGGCGATTACGAGATCCTGTTTGCGGTCCGCCGCGCGGATGATCCCGCTGCCGCGGTCGTTCGCGAGCTACAGAAGGAATACGGCGGCGTTCCTTCGCGGTTGCTGATCGTCGGCGAACCGCCGTATCCGAACGCCAAGGTCTGGAGCCTGGACCATATGATGCGCGAGGCGGCGTACGACCTGCTGGTGATGAGCGACTCCGACATCCGCGTGACGCCGACGCTGCTGACGACGGTCGCGGCCGAGTTCGAGGACCCGCACATCGGAGTCGCCACGTGTCCCTATCGCGCCGTCCCGGGATCTGGTATCTGGTCGAAGCTGGAGGCGACCGGAATGAACACCGACTTCATCGCCGGGATCCTGACCGCCCGCATGCTCGAAGGGATGAAGTTCGCCGTTGGGCCGACGATCGTCGCGCGCAAAACGGTCCTTGAAGACATCGGCGGCTGGGACCGCGTTCGCGAGTATCTCGCCGAGGACTTCGTAATCGGCCAGTTCGCCGATCAGAAAGGCCATGGCGTGATGCTGTCGAGCTACGTGATCGAGCATCACATCGGCACATCGACGTTCGCCGGGAACGCCTCGCACCGCATCCGCTGGACGCGAAGCACCCGCCGTTCACGACCTGCGGGCTACGTCGGGCAGCTCTTCACAATGCCGATTCCGATCGCGCTACTGCTGACGGCGGTGCGGCCGGAGTTCTGGCCCGCGCTCGCCTGCGCGGCGATCTTCCGGTATTCGGCCGCGTGGGTGATGTCCGCCTTGGTCCTTCGAGGAAGCCTCGCTTGGCATCTGGTGCCGCTGGAGGATCTGATGACGTTTGCGTTCTGGATCGGCGGGTTCTTCGGGAACACGATCGTTTGGCGAGGACGTGTCTACCGGCTACTGAAGGACGGGCGCTTCGAACTGAAGCGCTGAGGCTTAGGCGCGTTCTGCTTCGGATGCTCGCATCCGGCCCGCCCACTGTAGGAACCTCCATAACTCCGCGCGGTGCGCCCAGCAGAAGGCGCGGAACTCGGCGGGCGTAATGCGGTCCGCGTGCAGCCCCCAATAGGTTTCGATGCGCCACAGCAGGTACGGACTACGCCACGGCGTCAGGCGATAGCCTGCCGATGCGCGCCACAGAAACCGGAGCATAGTTAGTTTTGTGAACTCTTAGGCTTGGTGCTCAACGCTTCCTTGGCACCCGGTTTCGCGGGCGGTGTCGGAGTCGCATAATAGCCGGACCGTGTCCGGACTTGCGCGCCGCCATGCCCGGCAACGGAGACCTTGATCTGGCGGTAGCTGCCATCGTCTGCCAAGTGCGGCGTGTAGGCGATGATGTA
>JBDTTK010000545.1:0-3710 GCA_039930685.1 Bryobacteraceae bacterium
TCCACGTCGATGACCTGCCCCGTCGAGTAATCGAGCAGTCCGTCGGCAATGGCACGGACGGCGCGGGCGACTTCGGCTGGCTGACCGATGCGCCGCTGCGGCAACAATCCTCGTGCCGCCCGTTCTTCGTACGATGCGGCGACCGGCGCCGTCATATCGGTTTGAATAATGCCGGGCCGAATCTCAAAAACCGGAATCTCTTCAGCGGCGAGGCGAGCCGCATAGAGCGCCGCCGACATCGACAGACCCGCTTTCGAGATGCAGTACTCGCCGCGGTTCACGGATGCCGTGTAGACGGAAATCGAGGTCACGAAGACGATTCGCGCGCGGACGCCGGCGGTCGAGTCCTGGGCGCGCATCAGGTTCGCGAAAGCTTGCGTAAGAAAGTGCGGTCCTTTGAGGTTGGTGGAGATGAGCTCGTCGAAACTGTCTTCGCCCGCTTCGAGAACATCGCGGCGCTCGCGCGGTGCGATTCCGGCGTTGTTGACGAGGAGATCGAGGCGACCAAAGTATTGGCGGACTTGATCGACAAGGCGGCGGCGATCGTCTCCAGAGGACACATCGCATTGGAAGGGATAGATGCCCGGCGCGCGGGTCGGTTCGGGCGCATTCGCAGGCGCGGTACGCAAGAACGTTCCGACGACCGCATGGGTCCGGGCCAGCTCTTCGGCGATGGCCTTTCCGATGCCGCGACTTGCGCCAGTTACGACGGCGACGGGCGTTCCGCTCACGGATTCGCCTTCAACTCGCGGTCGATCGCTTTCATGACGTCCGCGGCCGCGAAGGTTTCGATAAAGGGTTCGCCGTTCACGAGGACCGTGGGCGTTTTCGCGATTCCGCGAGCGACTCCGTCCTGAAACGCCTTCTCCACAGCGGCTTGGAGAGTGTCGTCCTCGAGCGCCGCGATCGCCTTGCCAGGATCCATCGCGTGTTTCGCTGCAAACTCGCCGAGCTTCTGATTGAAGTTTTCGGCGGTGATGAGTTGTTGATTCCGCATGATCCAGCGGCGAAACTCGATGGCGGTTTCCGGCTTCTGCGCGGCGAAGTACTGGGATGCGATCGACGCCCGCCGCGCCCAGGCGTGTTTTGCGAGCGGGAAGTCGCGGTGCTCGAACGCCACCTTGCTCTTGTACTTCGGCAGGAGTTGGCGGTCCAGCATCTCGCGGAACACGGCGCAGTCGGGGCACTGCAAGTCCTCGAAGATTACGACGCGGACGGCGCTCGCTTTGTTGCCTTCGACGAGCGGTTCCTGAGCGAACACGCCCAGAGGAAGCAGAGCCACGAGCGCCATAAGGCGCGTACGCGGCAAACGGAAGAACACGGCTCGCATGGCCTTCAGGCTAGCGGATTGCGGTCTGCTTCTGCCAGTGGATCAGGCCTTTCGCGATCTCCTTGCCGCGTTCGTAGGCGGCCTCGTAGGCGGCCTTGCGTTCAGGCGCCGTATAGCCGTAGCCGAAACGATACACACGTTCGAGCGAAGCGCCGACCATGTAAGTGCCGGCATAGGCAATCGCGGCCTTGGGGATCAGGCCGCCGCCGAACGGGATCTTTCCCACGAGCTCGCGCGCGACCGCTCGCCAGCCAAATGCGCCGGCAACGATCGATCCAATTTCGGCACGCTGCTTGCCGTATCCGATCTCGTGATCGCTGGCAGCCGCGACGAGGAAGGCGAGTCGGATCTGGTTCGCGGTGAGAACAGCAGTGTCGGAGGCATATTCCGCGACCGACCACGGCACGGAGGCGATCGAAGGAATCACATCGCCGAGCGCAGTCGCCAGGCTGAAGAACGCATTTTCTTTCGCGACCGTTTGAATCATCTGGGTGATCGCGGGCTGACGAAAGGGAGGAAATGTGCGGGCGAGGGGCAGCCTGAGTGCGGGACGCGCCTCCAGGATTTTGCTGACGCAGTACCCAGGGTTCATTGGCGAATATGGGAAGGCGCTTTCCGGCTGGAGCAGAGCCTCTTCCCAAATTTCGAAATCAGCTACTCCGCCGTCGTCTGGTCTGGGCGTTCCGCCGCGGAGAATCCGCCGGGAAACTTCGGCTCTTCGACGCGGCGAAAGATCCATCGGGCAGAAGAAGGTTTCCATCTGGCCGTACATTTCTGGCGTGGAAGCCACCAGCCGGATGCGGACCGGGTACGATGCCTCTTTCCGGACATCATCCGGATTCAGATTCGAGATCGCGTGCCGGATTTCCTTGAGAACGCCAAAAGCCATGTTGTGTGTAATTTCTGCTTTGCGACCCTGCGGACTCTGCGCTTCGAGACGCGACCTTGAGCCGCTGCCTCCATTCTAGACTGAGGCCGACGCGCTCCACCTGTATTCCTGACGCAAAGTACCGTAGCACCGTTTCGTTGGCAGGATGAAATTCGAGTGCGGGAGCCAGCAGATACAGCTTCGGTGGATCGGAGCGCAGCGGCAGACCGGGAAAGTGTCCGCTGCGCGCAAACTCGCCGCGCTCAAGGTGCCACTTGACCCGCATCCAATAATCCAACGCCTGAAGCGGCAGGTGGATATCGGCGGAGGCCTTCAACTCAATCACCGCGAGCCGCCCATACCGATCGGCGGCAAGCAGGTCGATGAGACCGCGTTCGGCGGCGGCGAACGCAGGGACTTGGCCATAAACGGGACTTGGGGCTAGCTCCGCATCAATCTCGTCAATCGAGGCTCGGACCTGCGACTCGAGCCACGCTTCCGGGTATCGTCGAAAGAGCGGGCTGGTTCTAGGCGAGCCGGCATTTCGCGCCGCCGCGAGGTGCCTGGCCAGCGACAGGACCTCGTTGGCATTTCGTTCCGAAGCAGGTTTTCGCCGGTCGATGCCAAATCGGATGGGGCTTTCGTTGGGCGAAAGAGCGCTGCCTGATGAGATGTGAACGAACTCAAGGCCGCGGACGCGAATGGAGAGGCCGCCATCCGGCCGCGCAATGGCTTCGACGCCCGGCACTTGCAGGACCGGCGCCAGCCAGGAAGGATAGGGCGTCATCGACCTGCACGGCTCGACGCGCGTCGTGAAGTTGCCGTAATCGGCGAGATCGAGCAGACACTCGCCGCCTTCGTCTCCGTGGGCGAAGACCTGAAACTGGACGCCGCGGAGGTGCCTGACACGATCGCAGGTGACGCGCTCCATTCCCGATGGCACGAGAATCGTTAGCGTCTCGATGTATCGCTCCGGCATCCGCTTGCGGAGATAGTCGAGCCAGATGAGACCGAAGGTCAGCGCGCCATGCGGGTCCTTGCTGTCGAGCGGAGCCCCGATCGCAGCTGCAACGGAGGATCCCCTGGTGAGCATTGCCCGCGTGTACGCCGGCGACAGCGAGTGTTCAAGGTCAGCACCCGTTGAGATTTCCGCGATCGTCCATCCCGTAAACTGACGCGAGAGAAATCGCCGGAATTGTTCCCTGAACTTCAGCCGCCGTCCCTCGCGGACCGCATCGGCGCGGATGGCAAGGTCGGCAATCCAGGCGGTGCCCACACGCTTGCCGAATCGCTCCGTTACCAGGTGCAACTTGCCGCGGGATTCATGCTCGACGGAGAGCACCCGCCGGTTGAAGGATTTCCGCTCACTCCAACACTGTAGGTAGGTGCCTCGCGAGGTACGGTCGATGGCAAACGCGCCGGAAGCCAGCGGAATGGGATCTTCGCCAGGTTCAATGAAGGCGGGTTCTCGGCAGGCGCGAATGAAGCCTTCGATCGCCTGGACGTCCTCAT
>JBDTTK010000546.1:0-3708 GCA_039930685.1 Bryobacteraceae bacterium
TGGAACGACTTTTGAAAGCGAGACGCCGACGACCAGCGCGGGCACCAGGACCAGGAAGCCGGCGATCGGACCCGAAATGCCGATGTCGAACAAAGCCCGCCGCGTATAGATCGGCGAGTGAATACGGATAAACGCCCCGAAAGTACCGATGAGCGTCGGCGCAGGAAGAAAGGCGGGCGGCGTAGCGTCTACGCGATGATGCAGGCACGCGAAGAAGTGACCGAGTTCGTGCGAGAGCAGGATCGTCATCAACGTGAGCGAGTAGGGAAGTCCCAGCAGAATCAAGTGCGGATTAAAGAAAGGCCGCGCGTACGTGTAGACAAAGTCGAGTGCCCACTGCACGGTCATTGGCACCAGCTTCGGAGATTCGAAGACCGGCTGATAGCCCTTGAGATCGAGGTCGAAATCAAACGGCCGTCCAAGCTGGAACGCGGACGCGAAACCGGCGCCGATTACCGTAGTGGTCAGTAGCGTGACGACCAGCAGCAGGCCGTAAACCCAGAGATGCCGTTGAGAAGGGCGCACTGTTTCGACCGGACCCAGAATCGATTGGAGCGCCTCGCGTAACTGTTGAGGCGAATAGAAGATACTGGCCTGTCCAGCAGAGCTGGACGTGCCCGATGTTTCCGGCTGGAACGCCGGTCCAGGGGCAAGGGGACCCACGAGACCGTCGGTGCCGGCGATTGGACCTAAAGAGCCTTCAGATCCGGCGGGAATGCCCTTGGGCAGCACGCAGAGTTCGTTTGGCGCGAACGCCTATTGCAGCGTCTGCAGTTCCTTACCGGGCTTGAATCGAACAGCTTTTCCCGGAGGAATGGCGACTTCGGCTCCAGTCCGCGGATTGCGTCCGATACCCGTCTTGCGGGGACGCACATTGAAGATTCCAAAGCCACGAAGCTCGATCCGTTCGCCACTGCCCAGGGCGCGCTTCATGCTCTCGAACACCGTTTCCACGGCCATCTCTGCCTTTGTCTTTGTAATGCCCGTGCGATTGACGACTTCGTTGATGATATCGAGCTTAATCAAAACCTTGCCTCCTCGGGAAACCCCTCGAAACCCCATGATAGGATTAGGGTTAATCCGCTGTCAAGCCGCCCCCTCCGCGGCCCCCTCCGCGGCCCCGATGTTGCGATGCCACTTTCACCCGAAGCCCTTCGCAGAGTTTGCTCGGAATTTGCTACCGGAATCGCGGTCGTCACCTGCCGCGCGTCGGAAGGCGAACCGCATGGTTTAACCGTAAACTCGTTCACGTCGGTCTCGGCACAACCTCCGTTGATCCTTGTTTGTATTGATCACAATTGCAGCGTACTGCCGGTCTTGCGGACCGCTTCGCATTTTGCCGTCAACGTGTTACACGCGGACCAAATCGAGATTTCCAATCGCTTCGCCCAATTTCCCGAAGGACGATTCGAGGGCGTCGAATGGTGCGAAGGGACCGTTGCCGGAACTCCGTTGATCGCCGGTTCGCTGGCGGCGATCGAGTGCGCCGTGCGGACCGTGATCGATCAAGGCGATCACGCGATTTTCGTAGGAGAAGCGGAAGATGCCGTTATCGGCGAAGGTCGTCCGCTGCTCTACTTTCGCAGCCGGTACGAGGTACTCTGAACTGGTCCGGCCGCCGCTTACTGGTCGGCAATCGGTCGAATTTTCAGATTCCGAAAGCCAACTTCGCTCCGATGGTATTGCACGACGATTGGACTCGCGAATGGAACGTCGATCGGCTGCTCCACGATTTTCACGCCATTCAACCAATGCTCTAAGTGATCGCGTGTAACGATCAGTTTCGACTGATTCCACTCGCCGAGCGGCTTCACGGCTTTCTGCCGCACCGGCAAAATGCCGTAAAGAGCACCGCTTCGCTGCTTCGGGTCCACGATCGCCCCGGCATCGCCATCGTCATCCGCGATCTGGTACTCGTAACCGACAGACCCGCCGCCGGTTCCGGACGTGCCAAACAAGCGGTACTTCACACCCGAGTTGGCTTTCTTCGCCACCTGCCATTCGAACCGCAGTTCGAAGGACGTAAATCTCTCTGTGGTTCGCAAGTCCGCCCCTGCTGAGTTCGCGATCGTGCGAAGCTGACCTGATTCGACGTGCCATGCAGCCGGCACCTGACGTCCATCGAGAGTCGTCCAACCTGCGAAGGTCTTACCGTCAAAGAGGACTCGCCAGCCCGACCGGACCTCTTCGGCAGTCAGTGTGTCGCCTGCCGCAATAGGTTCCACGGGGCCGGGGTCAACGGCATCGGGCGAAGGAATGTTCGCGTCGCGGCGTGCTTCGATCAGCCATCGCCCCTGCTTCCGCACGAGCGCAAGGGTGAACGTAGCCGCGCCGTACTGCGATCTGTCTTTGGGGTCCCTCGTCAAACCGTACGCCAGCGCAACGTCGGGTGTGAGGAACTGAATGCGGCGCACAAGATTCGCTCGGTTGGTCCCAAAGACGGGTGCCGGTCTGCCAAGCAACTCCATCACATTTGCCGTGTTGCGTTCCGTTCCGCCGGCGTTGACGAATTTCACCGTATCGCTCACCAGCTTCCGCACCTGCGCATTGTTCCCTTCGCGGACCGCTTTCAGGAAGGCGTCAACCACCTGCCGGACTTCCGTCTCCGACGCTTCAGGCGAATCAGCCGCCGGCGTCTGGGCGAACACGGACAGAGCGGTGCAAAGGTAGATTTCGGCCGGCGTGAAGAATGGACGGCTCATGGGTAGGCCGTATTCTACAACTGCTGGATGCAAATAGGCGGCTACGCCAAGTCGGCTTGCAAGTCGTGCAGTTTCGCATCGGCAAAAACCGCGGGCGGGTCGCCTTCCGCCAAACATACGTAGTAGTCCGCAACGCTGTAAATCGGGCCTGACGTGAAATTGGCTCTGCCGTTGATCAGGACGCGAATCGGATTCCATGGCGTCAGCGAACCAATCCGGAGCGCATCGCGCCGAGGCAACCCAACGGCGCTGACGCAGAGGCTGGGCTCGATCTTGAGCGCAATCGCGCCCGGGCGAAACTCGAAGGAAAAGATCGCCGCGCGGACCGTCTCAGCCGCTTCCTTCACCTCGGCCGTGGCAACCAGGGACTGGCCATCGGCGGTGAGGTCTGCGCGAACAACGCCCTGGCGGATAAGGGTTTCGAGCGACTCATTCCACGCTTGGACCAGCATCGGTCCGGCCGCCAAAATGGAAAAGGTCCGGCGGGTAGTGGGCTTCCGCCAGACCTCTTTGGCCATCGTGACTTTGCGCTGCAGAATGATCACTGCGCGCTTCATACACTCTACCTATGCGAGCGACTTGGCGGCCGTAAGCGCCGCGTCGTAGTTCGGATGCTCGCCGACTTCCTTCACGTACTCCACATGCTGGATCGTGTTGTCCTTGTCGACGACGATGATCGCGCGGCTGTGAATGCGAAGTTCCTTGATCAGCGTTCCATAATGCTCGCCGAAGCTTGCATCGCGGTGATCGGAAACCATCTTGATTTTGTCGACGCCCATCGCCGTTTCCCACCGCTTTTGGGCGAAGGGCAGATCCATCGAAAACGTGTAGAACGAAATATCGGGCGACTTCGCCGCTTCTTCGTTGAAGCGCTTGGTCTGCATGTCGCAAACCGGCGTATCGAGGCTCGGCACGACGCTAAAAATCCGCACGCCGGAGGTCGAATCGAGAGTCACCGGCTGCAGCGTATCGGTAATCGCATTGAATTCCGGTGCTTTGTCGCCGG
>JBDTTK010000547.1:0-3708 GCA_039930685.1 Bryobacteraceae bacterium
TCAATAGCCGGAGGGTCGTTCAAATGGAAAGTAATCTGGCTTCCGCCACTTATGTGGAAACCGGTGCGGTGAGTGTGAATGAGGTTGGAGATTCCAAATCGTCGGGGGTGTCATGGGGGGCGGTGATGGGGGGCGCCTTTGTAGCGGCCGCCTTTTGCTTCATCCTGCTTGCATTAGGCGCTGGATTTGGACTGAGCGTCGTTTCGCCGTGGTCGGGCGCGCGAGCGTCTGCCGCCGCGGTGGGTACGGCGGCGATTGTCTGGTTAATCCTCAGTGAAGTCATTGCATCGGGTCTGGGCGGCTACCTCACGGGGCGGCTCCGGACGAAGTGGGCGCAAGTGCATACCCACGAAGTGTACTTCCGGGATACGGCCAATGGCTTTCTATCCTGGGCAGTTGCGCTGGTCGTCAGTGTGACGCTGCTAGGGTCCGCGGCCGCCTTCATGATGGGCGGCGCAGCAGCTCCTGAGACTCCACAGGATCGTATTTGCGTTATCGCCCGATGTGCGGCCCGGAATTCTGGCTGTTAAACGCCTTCGGGAATTGCGGCGTTCACCTCAGATGAGTCGGGAGGGGCGAGGGTGGACGCTGCGGCCGTGGCCAGCAGCATCAGGATAAACACCCAGGTCCATGGCGATCCCCGTAGGAGTAGCCAATACGGAATGGGCGTCAGTAGGGCGAAGCGCAGCCGGCGCGCATGCGACGGCAGCGGCATTGCCAACAGAGCCACGAGGAGAATTGGCAAATCATAAACCGCTCCGTGCGGCGCGATTAAGAGGCTCCCGATAAACGCGGCGCCTATGCCGGCCTCCAAGCTGGAGGACCTCCAAATGAGTATCACGAACACGATCGCCACAGCGATGGCAACCGCGATGCTCACGCTGTTCACTCCCAGTTCAAACACCGTGGGCCGGGTGCCAACCGCGTGCCAATCCCCGGGCATCGACTTCAGAAGGGGCCACAGGCGTGCCGGCCAATCCCAACCGGCTGCGACGGTGCCCAGGATCAACAGGCCGGTTGTTCCAACAATCGCTCCGTAAACGATGCTCCATCGGCGGTGGACGATGAGGGCTAGCGGGACGAGGACAAACAGGTGCGGCTTCGCGGTGCATAGCGCCAGCACCAATCCGGCGGCCCAGTCCTGGTGGTTCTTCGCCAAGAGCAGTGTTCCGGCCAAACAAAGGGACAGGAGGATGCCGTCCTGTCCGAGGATCAGCGTGGCGGCCACGGGGAAAAACACTGCGCCCCAGAGCGCGAAACCTCGTGGCGCCAGCCAGAGGAGGACCAAAAGGAAAAAAGCCGCGAGGTTGATGCCGATCCAAATCCAATAGGCCCAGAGGTAGGGGAGTCGGCTGAGCGGCGCCATCAGCAGGGCTTCCCAAGGCAGCCTGTCGGGAAGACCGCTGATGTGCATGCCGGTGGCATGGTCCTGTTCGCGGTAGTTGGCCTTGACATCATATAGATCGCCGGCACCTACGAATCGGGCCTGGCTGTACCGGGGAAGAAAGTCGTTCATGCCGACCAAGAAGCGAGTGAAGTCCGGCATGTGGAAGGTGTAGCACACGGTTGCGATGCACAGGACGAGCGTGGCCAAGGCCGCGTGGGCGGCGGGCGGAAGCGATTGCCTCGGCGCCTGGCTCACTCGTAGCGCTCCGATGGCGGCTCGATCCGGGAGGGTTGCGTGCGTGTTGGAAACAGATCCTCATCATACACCCGAGATCGTGGAATCACGGCCAAAACCGCGAAACTCAGACGCGAAACGAATCGTGGCCTGCTGTGGCCCACTACAATGAAGCGATGATGTCGCCGCGGGCTATTGCGGGTTTCTGGACGCTCATGGCGCTCGCGGGCGCGTTTGGGCAAACGCGGGCGAAAATCGGGTTGGTTCTTGAAGGCGGGGGCGCGTTGGGATTCGCGCACGTCGGCGTGCTCGAGTGGCTGGAAGCCAATCACATACCGGTGGACGCGGTTGCGGGAACCAGCATGGGAGCGCTGGTCGGCGGGTTGTATGCGGTCGGCAAGACACCGGCTGAGATTCAGACGATTATCGACCAGATCGACTGGGACCAGGTGCTTGCCGGGCAGGCGCCGTTTCGCGAGCTGGCGTACCGCCGGAAAGAAGACCGGATTGCGTATCCGAACCGGCTGGAGTTCGGCCTAAAAGGCGGCCTCAATTTACCCGGCGGTTTGAATAGCGGAAACGAAGTCAGCATGGTGTTCGACCGCAATCTGCTGCCGTATTACGACCTCAAGAGTTTCGACGATTTGCCAATTCCGTTCCGCTGCGTGGCGTCGGAGCTGGTTTCGGGCAAGCAAAAGGTGTTCGACAGCGGGTCTCTGCCGCAGGCGCTACGCGCGACGATGTCGATTCCGGCCGTGTTTGCGCCGATCCGCATCGGCGACAAGATCTACACGGACGGCGGCGCACTGAACAATCTTCCGGTGGATGTCGCGAAGAACATGGGCGCGGACATCGTGATTGCCGTGTATCTCGATACGGGTCCGGTGGATCCGAAGACGCTGAGTTCGCTGGTCGGAATCGCGGGGCGGAACATTTCGATGATGGTGGCCGCGAACGAGGTTCGCAGCATGGCGGCGGCGGACATCCTGTTGTCGGCCGACGTGTCGAAGTTTACGAGCACCGAGTTCACGAAGGCGGACGAGATCCTGCCGAAGGGCCGGGAGGCAGCCGAGCGCAAGGCGATGCTGCTGAAACGGTTCGCGCTGAATGACGCGGATTGGGCGGCACACATGCAGGCGAGGCGGGATCGCCGGCGCGAGCAGGTTCCGGTGCCGCAGTATGTTGCCGTGTCGGGCGTGACGGGCGGGAACAAGCGGGCGGTAGAACGGAATCTCGAAGGACTCGCGGGCGAGCCGGTGAACCCCGCGGAGATCGAGGCGAGGTTGACGCGGCTGGTGGGACTAGGCTCGTTCGCGTCGTTTGATTACGGGATCGCGGACGGCGGGACGCCGGGTTTGCGGGTACTGGCGAATGAGAAGCGTTACGGGCCGCCGTTCCTCAATCTGGGTTTGCTCATCGACGGGATTGATCCGACGGACATCCGGTTCGGCATGTCGGGACGGCTGACCTTGATGAACCTCGGAAAGTTCGGCACGGAATGGCGAAGCGATTTCTACTTTGGCGCCAATAGCGGAGTGACGTCGGAGTTCTACCGGCCATTCTCGGAGAACAACAAGTGGTTCGTGGCGCCTCGCGTGTTCGCCTCGACCGGAATCAACGATCTCTACCTCAGGAACAATCGGTTGGCGCAATACCGAAGCCACCGTTCGGGTCTCGGGGCCGACGTCGGGTATTTGATCAACCGGTTCTCAGAGGTTCGGTTCGGCGAGGAAGTCGATTGGTATTCGTCGAAGCTGCGCATTGGGCTGCCGCTGGTGGAGAGGTCGCCGTTTCACGCGGCGATTACGTCCGTGAAGTACCGCTATGAGGGCTATGACGATCCGGTGGTTCCGCGGCGAGGGTTCCGTGCATATGCCGCGACGCAGTGGGTGTCTTCGCAGCCGGGCGACAACACGCGAGGCTATCCGCAGGTTGACCTCAGGCTGGCGAAGTTCATCCCGGTGTCGCAGAAGGGGTCGGTGTTTTTCACGGCAAGCGGAGGAACCACGTTCGGGCGGCAGGAGTTGTCGTTCCAGTCCTATTCGCTGGGCGGTCCGCAGTTGTTGAACGCCTATGGGCGCAATGAA
>JBDTTK010000548.1:0-3700 GCA_039930685.1 Bryobacteraceae bacterium
CAGGAACGCCAGCATGCTGCCTCCGAGGGGCGGGGGGTGGTCCACGGTCAGTACCCCTTCGGAGGTAGTGGAAACGTCCACCACTTTCGCGGCTCGCGCCCGTTCAGTCGATGAGCCCCGCGCCCCGCGCCAGATCCACCGCAACCGCGGCGGAGCGCTGCGCCTCCTCGGGTTTGCCCTGCTTCACTTCGACGCCGCTCAACGCCAGCAGCGCCTTGATCTGCTGTTGGCTGTTGCCGCTCACGCGCGAGGCGTCCAACGCCTTTTCGAGCGCCGCCCGCGCCTTCACGAAGTCGCCCTGGCGGCTCCACAGCGCGCCCTCGCTGTATTGAACCTCGGTTCCGCCTTCGAGGTTGCTGGCCTTCTGATACAACTCGGACGCCTTCGCGAGCGCCTTCCGCCCGTCCTCGAAGTTGCGCAATCGGGTGTACATGACGCCCATGCGGAGCCAGGCCGGCGCGCTCTGCGGATCCAGCTTCACCGCTTCCTGATACGCTGCGATCGCCTTCTTCGTGTTGTCCCGCCGCTCCTCCGCCCGTCCCAGATCGATCTCGACGTTCGCCCTCTCCGGACCCTCGACCAGCGCCTCCAGTTCCCGGAACCGCGCCACGCTCTGCGCGTGTTCGCCCGTCACCGCGTACTGGATCGCCTCGATCTGCAACGCGTCGGCCTTGGGCAGCCGTCCGCGATCTGAACCAGGAGGCATCGCCCGCAGCATCGCGTCGCGCGCCCGATCCGGATAGTCCAATTCGAGCCACGCCTCCGCGAGGCGCGCCTGCGCGAGCGACGCATCCGGATCGAGGCGCACCGCTTCCGAGAGCGCCTTGGACGCCTTCTGGTACGATCCGTCACGCAGCGCCGAGATCCCGTCGTCGTACCAGCGCTGCGCTTGCGGAGACAGCGTGTGCGACCGGGGCCGCAGCATCCAGTAGCCCGCTACGGCGAGCAGGAGGACAGCCGCCGCCACTCCACCGATCGCCAGCCGCCGTCGCGACTTCCAAGGCGACGGCAGCGTGATCGAACCCGGCGGAAACGCAACCGTCTGCGTCTGGCCGCCATCAAAGGCTTTCAAATCGCTGATCAGCGCCTCGGCGCTTGCGTACCGCGCCGACGGATCCTTCGCCAGCAGCTTCATCGTGATGCGGTCGAGCTCCGGCGGAAGGCCGGGCGCCACTTCGGACGGCGGCCGCGGATCCACCTCGATCACGCGCGACAGCACCGTCATTGTCGAATCGCCTTCGAACGGCCGCCGCCCCGTAAGGCATACATACAGCACGGCGCCCAGCGAGAACAGGTCCGCGCGGGTGTCGACCGGAAAGCCCTTGGCCTGCTCCGGTGCCATATAGGCCGGTGTACCTTTGATCGTGCCTACCATCGAATCCGCGGGTTGCGTCTTGTCGAGCGGACCGCTCGGCGGCCGAAGCAGCTTGGCGAGTCCGAAATCCAGCACTTTGACGTCGCCTCGCTCCGTAAGGCGAACGTTCTGCGGTTTGATGTCGCGATGGATGATGCCGTGCCGGTGCGCTTCGCAGAGCGCCTCCGCCACCGACCGCGTGACGCGAATCGCCTCGGCCAGCGGCAGTGCGTCTTCTTCGAGATTGCGTCCGGCGACATACTCCATCACCAGGTACGACTCGCCCTCCGGCGTTTCGCCATAGTCGTAGATGTGGGCGATGTTTGGATGATTGAGCGTGGACGCGGCTCTTGCTTCGGCTTCGAGAGTCCTCTTCGAGCCGTCGTCGGCCACCGAGGTTCCGCAGAACTTGATCGCTACTTTGCGTCCGAGATTGCGGTCGCGGGCGAGGTACACCACACCCATCCCGCCCTGTCCCAGGCGGTCCTCGATCTCGTAGTGGGATATGGATCGGCCGACCATCGCTCGTTCCACGGCACGCGCGTGGGTCAGGTCGTAGGGTATCAGATTAGACGCGGATTCCGTGGACTTCCGCCGTGTTTTTGAGGCTTTGCCGTATGATAGGAGGACTTTGAAAGCCACTTTTACATCAGCCGACGCGGCCTATCTTGAGCAGCGCCAGCTACGCCGCCATGCACGGGTGCTTCACCTTTGGGCGCTGGGCGTCGGCGCCGTCATCTCCGGCGACTTCTTCGGCTGGAACTTCGGCCTCGTCTCCGGCGGCTTCGGCGGCATGCTCGTCGGCCTGTCCATCATGACCGTGATGTACCTGGGGCTTTGCTTCTCGATCGCCGAGATGTCCCCCGCGCTTCCGCATACCGGAGGCGCCTATTCCTTCGCGCGGACCGCCATGGGCCCCTGGGGCGGCTACATCACCGGACTCGCGGAAAACATGGAGTACATCCTGACTCCCGCCGTCATCGTCGTCGGCATTGGCGGGTATCTCGGCGCGATCTTTGGAACTCCACGCGCATGGGAACCTTTCTGGTGGCTGGTCTGCTACGCGGTCTTCGTCTCGCTGAATCTTTGGGGTGTCGAACTGTCCTTCCGCTTCTCGGTGTTCATTACGATCAGCGCCCTTGCGGTGCTCGCGGTGTTCTGGATCGGCGCAGTTCCGCACTTCGACTTGCAGCGTTGGGCGACGCCCTATTTCCCCAATGGATGGTCCGGCATCTTCTCGGCGCTCCCCTTCGCGCTCTGGTTCTATCTGGCGATCGAGCAACTTCCTTTGGCCGCCGAGGAAAGCCACGACCCGAAACGCGACATGCCTCGCGGCATCATGTACGGGCTCCTTACTCTCATCGTTTGCGCCTTCCTCACCCTGTTCCTGAGTTCCGGAATCGCACCCGGAGCGGCAAAAGTCGGCGCGTCCGCCGAGCCCCTGTTCCTCGGTTTTCAGACTATCTTCGGTCAGGGAGTTGGCACCAAGCTGCTCGCTGCGGTCGCTTGCACCGGCCTCATCGCGAGCTTCCATACGATCCTCTTCGCCTATGGACGCCAGATCTATTCGCTCTCACGCGCGGGCTACTTTCCGAGTTGGCTTTCGGTGACGCATGGCCGCCACAAGACTCCGCACCGCGCCCTAATGGCCGGCGCAATCATGGGGTACGGAGCCGCGCTCGCCATCCACCTTTTGCCCCAGGGAAGTCCCGTGGGCGCTGTGCTGCTCAATATGGCGGTCTTCGGCGCCGTCCTTGCATACATCCTGCAGATGGTTTCGTTCCTGTTGCTCCGCGCTCACTTCGCGAAGCTCGAACGCCCGTACGTCAGCCCCCTGGGCGTTCCCGGAGCTGTCATCGCCATGATCATAGCCGCCGTAACGCTGGTCACTTTGTTCTTCAACGCCGACTACCGCATGGGCGTCATCGGAGCCGTCATCTGGTTCGCTCTCGGCATGGCGTACTTCATTTTCCACGCGCGCCACAAGCTGATCCTTGCTCCGGAAGAAGAGTTCGCCGCCGCGCACCGGAGTGAATCCTAGGCGCAAAGCAATCGACTCGGGAACACAAAGGCATTTCCGCGACTCTCCTCTTGCTTACCGAGGGGAGTTGCTATATTCTGGTCTCGGTAACCGATGGAAGCGCCACCGGTACTGAAATCAAGCCATGAGCAAACCGTCCGACCTCGTCCAGGGCACCCTGGACCTCCTACTTCTGAAGATCGTCGCCCTTGAACCCATGCACGGCTGGGCCATCAGCCAGCGCCTGCGCCAGGTCTCGGACGACATCCTGCACGTCAGCGACGGGTCGCTCTATCCCGCGCTCCACAAATTGGAACAGGAAGGCC
>JBDTTK010000549.1:0-3698 GCA_039930685.1 Bryobacteraceae bacterium
GGATTCGCAACAACCCCTGAGATTCCTCAAGGCTACTGCGGTCGCGGGACTCATAGCAGGGACATATGGCATTTTCCAATACTTCGGGTGGGATCCGCTGCTGGCACCGTCGGCCTACCGAATCGGCGAGGGCAAATGGGGTATCGTGCGGCCACCCGGGACACTCGGCCATGCGAGCTATTTCAGCACGTTTCTACTGTACGCAGTCTTCGCGGCGGCAGGTTTATGGACGATGACAGGGGATCGTTGGCGGATTGTGTGGGGGGCGAGCATGATCCTGGGATCGACGGCGATCGTGCTTAGCGGAACTCGCGCGGCTGTGCTCGGCCTGCTGATCGGCGGATTTGTGCTGTTCGCGACAGTCCGCCCTAGATTGCGTCGGAGTCACGTGGCCACCGCATTGGGAATTGCAGCGATCGCAATCGTGTTCTACCTCTCTCCGCCCGGCGAGCAACTGCGGAGCCGGACGCGCTGGTCGTCCGAGGACCGTTTCGGCGGATCGCGCCTGCTGCTATGGCGGGATTCGGTGCGAATGGCTGCGGAACGATGGGCCGTCGGTTTCGGACCCGAGTTGTTCACGACGGAGTTTCCACGCCGGCAATCGCTCAAGCTTGCGCGAGCGTATCCGGATTTTTATCAGGAGTCGCCGCACAACATTTTCCTCGACGCGTTCGCGGCGCAGGGCGTTGCCGGACCGATTTTGCTGGCTGCGTTCGCACTAGTCGCGCTGTTCGGATGGCGGTCGGCAAGGTGGGCGCCGGCGGTGGCGGCGGGATTCATCGCCGCGCTGATTAGCGAACAGTTCGCGCCTTTCACGATGCCGACGGCACTTTACTTCTTCTCGTTCGGCGGGCTGCTCTGCGTAACGGAGGGGTCCGAACGCCGCGCCGCTGATCCGAGATTTCCGCGCTTTTCCGGTTGGCCAGTAGCGGCGGCCCTCTGCTTTCTGGTATTTCGCATGACAGGGGCAGAGGTCGACTTCGCTCGCGCGAAGCGCGACATCGCACGAGGCGCGGTGGACGAGGCGTATCAGGCGCAGATGGCGGGCGCGAAATGGGCGCTTCCGGGTCCGCAGTACGACTTGTATTTTTCGCGAGCCTGGCTGGCGCTTTCGCAGGCGCAAAGTGATCCGTGGCGCCGGTTCCAGGTCTGGCAGCATGCGATGGAATCGGCAGTTCGCGCCTCGCGCTCCGCAGATGACCGCGCAAACGCGCTCGTGAATCTTGCCGCGTTTCAGGCGGGACTGGACAATGCGCCAGCGGTCGAGAGTTCGCTGCGCGCGGCAGCGAGGTTTGCGCCGAACTGGTTCAGGCCCCACTTTCTCCTCGCGAGGTTCTATCTGCAAACGGGCCGGTTGGACGAAGCCGAAAGCTCTGCGAGGCTGGCGATCGAACGAAACGGAGGGCGGGATAAGGAGGTCCAGGAGACGCTGGACCGGGTTCGGGCGGCCCGGACGCGCCAATGAGCCTTGCCCCCTGTTCCCAACGGACTGGTCAAAGTGTCACAGTGTGATGGAGGAGTGGGTTATGCAACGTGTCCTCTTTGGCATTCTTATTTCACTTTCATCGTGTGGGCTTTACGCTCAGGCGCCTTCAGTCGTCGACAACGGAATCCTGAACGGCGGAAGTTTTGCCGTCGGACAACCGGTTTCTCCGGGATCTCTGGTCACGATTTTCGGCGATAATTTCGGAACGCAGCTGGCATCGGCAAGCTCGATTCCCTATTCCGTGGCGCTCGCGGGAGTGAGCGTGACCTTCAACGGTGTGCCTGCGCCACTAACGGATATCATTCCGGGCGATCCGAATAACCACGCGCAGATCAAGGCGCAGGTCCCCTATGAAGCGCTGAATGGGCAGACTGAAGCGTCGGTAGCCGTCGTCGTGACGCGGGATGGCGTGACTTCGACGCCGAAGAATTTTGCGCTGAGCCAGTTTGGGCCGGGGATCTTCACGATTCCGTTTGGCAACGGCAACGTGGTAGCGGTCAACGCGGATGCGAGCGTTGCTGCTCCGGTGGGCTCAATCCCCGGTATCAAAACGCACCCCGCGAAGGTGGGTGATACGCTGCTGTTCTATGCGACGGGTCTAGGCCCGCTGGACTCGCCGGTGGCCAACGGAGCGGACTCGTTGGATAAGCTGCGGCAGACGCTTACGAAGCCGACGATCATGCTGGGAGGCGTTCCGATCATTCCTTTGTTTTCAGGTCTGGCTCCGCAATTTCCGGGCGTGAATCAAATCAACTTCACCATTCCGCCAGGCGTGCCCTCCGGGATCGTGGCGCTGCAACTGGTGATTGGTGGCGTCACGACGAAGCAGCAGGCGACGATCGCGATCGAGTAGGGGGACCCCGCCCAGGCCTTACCAGGCGTTCCGGCCGGCGATTACGCAGGGGATCGTTCGCAGCAGGATCGCGCCATACAATCTCCAGGAGAAGTTGCGGACCAGGTGAATGTCCCAGCGACGTCGACGTCCGTAGGTTAGAGCGTTTCGTCCGCGGGTCTGCCATAGCCCTGTCAGGCCCGGGCGCAGACTGAGGACCTCCGAAGCGCACGCTCCGTAGTATTGCGTAATCTCCGTGGCGGTCAGAGGCCGCGGACCCACCAGCGACATCCGGCCCGTCACCACGTGCCAAAGCTGGGGCAGTTCGTCGATCGAATACTTGCGGCACAGGGTCGCGAAGACGCTCGTCACTCGCGGGTCGAGGCCGCCCTTGTGCTCGGGAATCCAGTCCACGGCAAGGCGCTCCACAAATCCGGCGCCGCTGGGTCGATCTCCTGTCCCCCACATGGTTCGGAGCTTCAGCATCCAGAATGGTCGTCCGCCCTGCCCGACACGTTCAATGGCAACGAAGGGTTTCCGGCGCGACAGGATCGCCACCACCAGCGCCGATGCCGCGATGAGGGGCAGCGAGACAGAAAGCGCGCCGACGCCCAGCAAGCGGTCGAATCGCAGAAGGGCGCCGGACGTGGAATGCAATCCGGCGAGAGCCGGATCGGCGACGAGCGGCTGCGGATAGGAACTCGCCATGACAAGTGAGAGTCGGCGGCTATCTGGTGCGGAACACCATCCGCCGGGTTTACGCCTCAAGTCGAGCACGAGAATTCGGGTTGGGACCGTCGCCCGCTCTCGAACACCGGCGGATGGCAGCGGATTTCGCTTATTTGATGAACTTCGCCTCGGGAGAGGGGTCAGACCCCGCGACACGGCCAGCGCGAACAAAAATCGGCATGGTGATCCGGTGGCGGACCACGTCCTGACGTAGTCCAGGAGGTCGTCGCGGGTCCAGTCAAGGGAGATGGCGACGTCCGGCGCTTGGAGCTCGCGGAACGGAAACTCGATCGTACGGTAGCCGGTTTCGACCAGAAAGTAACTTCGAAGCGCGAAGCGGTGGGCATCGCTGAGAGAACGCTCGCGGCGGTGTTCAGGAAATCGGGTGTCGTAGGCGCGCACGCTCATAGGTTCCGCCACACGCTCGCAACACGGCTTCTTGGCCCTGGCGCGACTGAACAGGAAGTCGTGGACATCTTGGGAAACAACCCTGCGATCGTTCGGAAGCATTACGCGAAATGGGCACAGGGTCGCCAGGACCCTATAGATCGGCTAATGGAGGCCCCGCCGCTTGGTACACAGCAGGTACACAAAGAAAAACGGCCTGTAACTCATTGAAGTTACAGGCCTAAAAATGGTGCGGAGAGGGGG
>JBDTTK010000550.1:0-3689 GCA_039930685.1 Bryobacteraceae bacterium
GTATCGGCCTTGGCGAAACGACTCTCTTTCACTTCTTCCCGACCTGGATCTACGACCGGCTGAATCTAACCCACCGCCTCGCCGACGGCATGGCGATCCACTTCCTTTTCATGTGGCTGTTCGCCATCAACGGACTGCTCTACGTTTCCTACACCCTCTGGTCCGGCGAGTGGCGCTACCTGTTCCCCGACCGCAATTCGATTCGCGAAGCGATTCAAGTCGCGATGTACGACCTGCGGCTTTCGAAGATCCACCCGCCGCAAACCAAATACAACGGCGCGCAGAAGATCGCCTATACCAGCATCTTGTTGATGGGGATCGGCAGCCTGCTGACGGGCCTCGCCATCTACAAGCCTATTCAGGTGGGATGGTTGACAAGCCTCGTGGGCGGTTACGAAATGGCGCGGTGGCTGCACTTCTGGTTGACCATGGGTTACGTCGCCTTCTTCTGCATCCACATCGCGCAAGTCGTCAAGACCGGCTGGAATAACTTCCAAGGGATGGTTACCGGCTTCGATATTCCGGCGAAAGAGGTGCCCGGTGAGTAACGATCCAAAGAAGCCGCCCATGACGGATCTGGATCGCGAGATCCAACGCCGGACTCGCCGCTCGTTCCTGACGCTGGGCCTCGGAGCCGTAGGCGCCGTGGCGGGTTGGAGCTGGCTTCGCAGCGGCGGCGGGCTCGACGGAGCGTATCCGAAACTGCAGCGCGTATTGCGTTTCAACGAAGACGTTGGCGAGAAGGTCCTGTTCGGCAAGACGCGGCTCGCGCCGGAGTTTCCGCTGTCCGCCGTGGGCGAGTTGCGTGTCAACGGAACGGAGGGCCTCAGCGAACCGCTCGACGCAGCGGCTTGGCGGCTGCAACTGGTTCCACGCGGAGCCACGGATCCGGCGCGCGCCATCACCATCGACGAGATTCGCGCGCTCCCGAGGACTGAGCACATCACCGAGTTCAAATGCATCGAAGGCTGGAGCACGATCACTCGATTTGCAGGCGTCCGGCTTTCGGAATTCACGCGCGCCTTCGCGCCCGGCAGCGAGCAGGCTGCCTACGTCGGCCTCGTGACCCCGGACGAGGAATACTACGCGGGCGTCGACATGCCGAGCGCGCTCCATCCGCAGACGCTGCTCTGTTACGAGATGAACGGGGCTCCGCTGACTGAGGCGCACGGCGCTCCGCTGAGGTTGGTGATTCCGGTGAAGTACGGCGTGAAGAACTTGAAGCGAATCGGCACGATTACCTACACCGATGCGCGTCCGGCTGATTTTTGGGCGGAGCAGGGGTACGACTACTACATCGGACTCTAGGTTATTCTCCCGGCCCACGGCCGGGACGCTTGGGTCCTCAACTGCTACAGGATCGACTGAAGAGGAAAAAGCCGGCGGCGGCGATCGCGGCGAGGATCAGAACTGCGTCCATGCTTCCAGCATGACACGCTTGCGCTACGTCGCGAGGACGGCCTTTACTCGACCCACCGGTATTCCATGTATCGCGCCGTCTCGCGCGCCTGCTCCAGGCCGAGTAAGCGGGCGACCACATGCAGCGACATGTCGATGCCGGCTGAGATTCCGGCGGATGTGATTACGGTCCCGCTATCCACGAACCGCGTATTCTCGACCACGCGTGTGGCGGGGCCAAGTTCCCGTAGCAGGTCGAGTGCGCCCCAGTGCGTGGTGGCTCCTTTGCCTTCGAGGAGTCCTGCTTTCGCCAATAGCAGCGCGCCCGTGCAGACCGAAAGCGTCAGCTCGGCGCCTCCCGCCATCTTCTGAATCCAAGCGATGACGCCTTCGTCGTGAACCAGCGGGCGCGTTCCATATCCGCCCGGGATTACGATGATTTCGGGGGGCGGCAACGTGGCGAATGTGTAGCCCGGACTCACGATCAGTCCGTTGCGCGCCCGCACAGGACCCTCTTGCGCCGCGACAGTGACTACTTCAAATGGGGCGGGACCCGGCCGCTGCCCGGTCACTGCGAAGACCTCGAACGGCCCGGCAAAATCGAGGACTTCGACCTCGTCGAACAGGAAGATCGCTACGCGTTTCGGCGTCGCGCGCGCGGTGTCTGAATCAGGCATTCCTGTATCATAGCGGGGGAGATAACTAATGACTGCTCCCCGTACCGAGCATCCCCCTGTTGCGATGATCGAGCGCGACCTCGAAGCCGACTTTGTTCGCGTCGTCGAAGAGGCCGCCATTGCCGCCGCCCGCACCATGGGCATGGGCGACCGCGATGGATCCGACAACGCCGCGGTCCAGGCGATGCGTCACACCTTTGACGGCCTCAAGATTCAAGGCAACATCGTGATTGGCGAAGGCGAGCGCGACGAGGCGCCGATGCTCTACATCGGCGAAGCCGTCGGCGCTCCTCCGCCGCCGGGCGTCGAGTATCCAGGAATCGATATCGCCGTCGACCCGCTCGAAGGCACCAACCTTTGCGCCACCGGAGCCGCCAATTCCATCGCGGTTCTCGCGGCTTCCGAACACGGCGGGCTGCTTCACGCGCCGGATTGCTACATGGAAAAGATCGTCGCCGGACCCGCCTGCCGCGACGCGCTCGACATCGACGCACCGGTCAAATACAACCTTAAGGCCATCGCTCACTGCCTCGACCGTAACGTCAAGGATCTGGTCATCATGGTCCTCGACCGCCCGCGGCACGAAGCGCTGATCTCCCAGATTCGCGCGACGGGAGCGCGCATCCGGCTGATCGGCGACGGCGACTTGTCGGCTGGAATCGCCGCGGCCGTTCGCGGCGCGGGCGTCGATGCCGTAATGGGAATCGGCGGAGCCCCCGAAGGCGTGATCACCGCGGCCGCCATGCGCTGCCTGCACGGAGAAATGGTCGCGCGGCTCGTCGTCAACACGCCGGAACTCGAAGCCAGAGTCGAGCGCATGGGCATCAAGGACGCCAAGCGGATCTACACCGCGCAAGATCTCGCGCCGGGGAACCAGATCATCTTCGCCGCTTGCGGCGTTACCGAAGGCGCGCTGCTCCAGGGCGTCCGATTCTTTGGAGACGGCTGCCGTACGCATTCGCTCGTCATGACGTGCCAGACCAAGAAGGTGCGGTTCGTGGACACGGTCCACATGCACCGCGATCCGGGCAGGCTGGGCGTTCGGCTGTATTGAGGGAATGGCGCGGACGATCGCGAATTTCTCTACGGGCTGGTGGACTTCTTGCCACCCAATGCTGCCAGACCCGCGCCTGCGCCGCCGCCGATGACCGCGATCGCGATTCCGGCTTTTGCGCCAGTGGACAGTCCGCCTGCTTTCGCGGGAACGGTTTTCGCGACCTCTGTCGTCGGGCCGGATGCATTCGCTGGGACGGTAGTCTGCGCATTGAGGTTCGACGCGGTCGTCAGACAACCGCCGGGCGCGATCGCCGTAATCGAGGTCACGTCAAGGCGCAGTTTAGCCAGCTTCTCTCCCGCGGCGTTCGAGTCCACCGTGCCACCGACTTTAACGCGATTGCCGACATGGGCGTCGAGGCCAGACCCTTGCAACTCGATCACGTCACCGCCGCCTTCGACGGCCAGAAGATACCGGCCTTGCTTGTAGACGAGGCAGCCCGAGTAGCTTTGCGCGGTGCCGGCCGCTTGCGGATCGAACTTCATCGCGCCGCCCGGAGTGAGTGACGCCAGCAGGTTTCCGGCGCGATCGCTCACGCGGACGCTCCCCGACAGGGCCGC
>JBDTTK010000551.1:0-3679 GCA_039930685.1 Bryobacteraceae bacterium
ACTTTCTCTCCGATCCTCCTGACCGGTTACCTGCGAGCCGCCGGCCAAGTCAGCCGGACCGCTCTCGGCGACCCGCCGGCCCGAAAGCGACTGCTGACCTGCCGTCCGGCCAGTTCCACGCACGAAGAAGCCTGCGCCATCGCCATCATCAGCCGGATCACCGCCCAGGCGTACCGCGGAACCGCCACCGCCGAAGATCGAGCGGATGCCCTCGCTTTTTTTCGCCGCGGCCGGGCCGTCGGAACCTTCGAAAACGGCGTCCGTCTCGCACTCCAGTCGATCCTGATGAGTCCTCGTTTTCTGTTCCGCCTCGAACCCGTGCTCGCCTGCTCCGGAGTTTACCGCATCTCCGAACGAGCGCTCGCTTCGCGTCTCTCATTCTTCCTGTGGGGCGCGGCGCCTGACGCGCAACTCCTACAGGCGGCGGCTTCCGGAGCCTTGAGAACGCCGGCTCAAATTGAGCAGCAGGTCCGCCGCCTGCTCGTCGACAAGCGTTCCGGGAATCTCGCCAACCAATTCGCCAGTCAATGGCTACGCCTGCAGGACCTGGAAAAGACCGTCCCCGACCGCGCCCTCTTCCCGTCCTACGATCCGGCTCTTGCCCGCGCCATGCGGCGCGAAACCGAGCTCCTCTTCGACAGCCTCGTCCGCGAGGACCGCAGCATCCTTGACCTGTTCAACGCGAAATACTCGTTTCTCAACGAACGCCTTGCCACGCACTACGGCATTCCCAACGTGAAAGGCGCCGACTTCCGCCGCGTCTCTGTTCCGCCCGAGCGCCGGGGCATCCTTGGACAGGGAAGCATCCTTGTCTCGACCTCCGTCGCCGACCGGACCTCGGCCGTCCTACGCGGCAAATGGATCCTCGAAGTTCTACTCGGAACGCCTCCACCGCCGCCGCCGCCCAACGTCCCCGCGCTCGACGACTCAGTCAAGGCGGTCCGCAACGGCACCAACCTCAGCACCCGCCAGCGCATCGAGGAACACCGCCGGAATCCGTCCTGCAACTCCTGCCATCGCGTGATCGATCCGCTGGGCGTGACGCTCGAAAACTTTGACGTCACCGGCGTCTGGCGCACTACCGACAACGGCGTCGCCGTCGACGCGCATGGCGATCTCTACGACGGTACTAAAATGAACGGTCCCGCCGGACTCCGCCAGGCCCTGCTCGATCACCAGGACATGGTCCTCCGCAACTTCACGGAGAACCTGCTGACCTATGCCCTCGGACGCCGCATCGAAGCGTCCGACATGCCCGCGGTCCGCGGCATTGTCCAAAGCGCGGAACGCGAGAACAACCGCCTCTCCGCCTTCGTCCTCGGCGTCGTCCGGAGCGACGCATTCCAAATGAGCCAGGTCCCCCAGGCCCAGGAGAAAACCTCCACTGCCGCGACTCGGAGCCGATAAGGAGTCCCCATGTATGTCACGCAAAAACACCTCTCACGCCGCACACTCCTGCGCGGCGCCGGAGCCGCCGTCGCGCTGCCGCTCCTCGACGCGATGATGCCTGCGCGCCCTGCCGCCGCGGCCTCGCGCGACGCGCGCAAAGTCCGCCTCGTCTGCATCGAAATGGTTCACGGCTCAGCCGGCAGCTCCAAGATCGGACGCGAGAAGAACCTCTGGGCCCCCGCGAAGGTCGGACGCGACTTCGACCTCACGCCCTCCAGCCTCCGCTCCCTCGAACCCTTCCGCGATTACCTGACCATCGTCAGCAATACGGACGTCGCCAACGCCGAGCCCTTCGACGTCCACGAAATCGGCGGAGACCATATCCGCACCAGCGCCGTCTTCCTGACACAGGAACATCCCAAGCGCACGCAAGGGCCCGACGTCGAGGCCGGAACCTCGCTCGATCAGTTGTATGCGCGGAAGTTCGGCCAGGACACGCCGATCCCCAGCATGCAGCTCTGTATCGAGAATACGGATCAGGCTTGCGGCTTCGGCTACTCCTGCGCGTACATGGACTCCATCAGTTGGGCCGCACCGAACAAGCCCCTGCCCATGATCCGCAATCCGCGTGTTGTATTCGATGAGCTCTTCGGCGTGTTCGGATCGGGCTCCACGCCCGCCGAGCGCAAAGCGCGCCGCGCAGAGGACCGCAGCATTCTCGACTGGCTGCAGACCTCGGTCGCACGCATCCAAAAAGAACTCGGCGCGCCCGACCGCGCCCGGCTCAGCGACTACTTGGATCAAGTCCGCGAGATCGAGCGGCGCATTCAGAAGGTCGAGGCAATGAACGGCAGCGGCGAGCCGCGTGAAATTCCCGGCGCGCCCGCCGGCGTCCCGGATTCCTTCTCCGAACACGTCAAGCTCATGTTCGACCTCCAACTGCTCGCCTTCCAGTCGGACGTCACCCGCGTCTTCTCCTTCAAGCTCGGCCGCGACAACTCCAACCGTGTCTACCCCGAAAGCGGCTTCAACGGCGCCTTCCATCCCACATCCCACCACGGCGGGAAGGAAGACCGCATCCTGAAATTCGCCCGAATGAACGCTTTCCACGTCAGCCTCGTCCCCTACTTCCTCGAGAAGCTCAAGAACACACCCGACGGCGACTCCAGCCTGCTCGACAACACTCTCCTGATGTACGGCTCAGCCATGGGCGATTCGAATGAACACGACCACAAGCGTGTCCCCTTCTTCCTCGCCGGACGCGCCGGTGGCAAACTCAAGGGCGGACTCCATCTCAAGGCCGCCAACGGAACTTCACTCGCCGACGTCATGCTGAGCGTTCTGCACACGCTCGGACTCGACAACATGCGTGAATTCGGTGACAGTGAACGCGCCTTCGACCTGAATCCGAATCTCACCGTCTAAAAGCGCGCTTTGCGGCTCGGAATGCCCCACCGAGTGGCTCTGGTTCCCCATTCGGCCCGCCATTTTTCCACTTGCAACTACCGGACCCTGTGTCGGGTTTGGAATACTTGACAGGCCGTAAAAGTGGCCGGATACTGAAGTTGTATATGCAACTGAGTTTCAAGAAGGCGGTGGCGACCCGCGTAGCCGCGGCGGCCAATCTTGCTGAACTCGCCGAAGGCGAATCGGGAATTCTCGAAAGCCTCGACCTCCCTCTTGAACTCGCCCAGCGACTGATGGAAATGGGCTTCATTCCTGGCCACGAGATTACCCCCGCCCGCAGCGCTCCCGGAGGCGATCCACGCGTCTTCCGCGTGGATGGATCGGAAGTGGCATTGCGCCGCGAGACCGCTCTGTGCATGATTCTGCGCAAGGTTTCCGTATAAGGCCACCTCACCACAATGGGTGATTGCCATAGTAGTTCCGGGCTCGCCAGTGCCGCGCTGATCACCATCGCGCCAGGTAAACCGGCTCCTCCCCGCAAGCACGTGGTCGCGATTGTCGGACCGCCCAATTCCGGGAAATCCACTCTTTTCAATCGCCTGACCGGACTGCGCCAAAAGGTCGCCAACTTCCCCGGCGTCACCGTCGAGCACCGCATCGGCAAGGCCCGCCTATCCGGCCACCGCGACGTCTACTTGGTCGATCTGCCCGGCGTTTACAGCCTGCTGCCTCGTACCGAAGACGAACGCGTCACCGCCGACGCCCTGAGGGGCGCCATGAAGGACCTCCCCAAGCCGGACGCCGTCCTTCTGATCCTCGATTCCACCAACCTTGGGCGCCATCTTGTTCTGGCCGCGCCTGTCCTCAGCCTCGGCTTGCCGAC
>JBDTTK010000552.1:0-3668 GCA_039930685.1 Bryobacteraceae bacterium
GCAACAGATTCGACCAGGAATGTTGCACCGCCGCGACGCGCGGCTTCCGCCATGCGGAGAAGTCCTAGCCCGTTCCGGCCCGCCTGGACCAGATCGAAGCCGCAGCCGTTATCCCGGATTTCCATCGTCACCCGGCGCGACCCGCTCAACGTGACCTTGATCCGCGAAGCGCTGGAATGGAGAGCGACGTTGTCGAGCGCCAGTTCCGCGACATCGTAAAACGCGATCGCAGTCTGAGCCGGCAGGCGGGCCGACGTCCGCCAGAGCAGCTTGACCTGACCCGCAAACCGCGACCGCTGCGAGTCGATCAGATGTTCGAGCGCGAGGTGCAATCCCGCGCGCTCCACCGGCGACAGGCCAAGCTCCTGGCTCAGCGCGCGAACTCGCCCCATCGCCTCTTCGAGAGATTGCTGCAGTTCCCCCGTACGCGGCGCGAGCTCGGGAAGATCGAAACGGAGGGCGTCGAGTTGAAATCCGATCGCGCTGAGCGTCGGTCCGACTTCGTCGTGGAGCACCCGCGCGATGCGCCGCCGTTCCGCCTGCTGGCGGTCAAGTACGGCCGCGAGTTGTTGACGGGTGCCGGACGGGCGGGTCTTCACGCAATCCCGCTTAGCTTAGCGCTTTCTGGAGATCACTTTTTTGGCCGCGGTGACCACGTTCGAGGCAACCAACCCGTACTTCTCGAGCAGGCCTTCCGGCGTTCCGGATTCGGCGTAGGTGTCAACGCCGATAAACTCCATCACGCAGGGCGTAGTTTCCGTGACGACCTGCGCCACGCGCGTCCCGAGACCGCAGTCGACCAGATGCTCTTCGACGACGACGATGGCTCCGGTTTCCTTGGCCGCCCGGGATATCGCGTCCCGGTCGATCGGCTTGACGGTATGGAAGTCGAGGACACGGGCCGAAACGCCTTCCGCTTCGAGCGTTTGGGCGGCTTTTACGCACTCCGCGACCATTAGACCCGTACCGATCAGCGTAACGTCGGAGCCCGAAGCGAGTTCGACCGCCTTCCCGATCGTGAACGTATCGGAGGCGCTGTACAGGATCGCCGCCTTGGAGCGCCCGGCGCGGATGAACACCGGTCCCACGTGCGCGGCGGCTGCTTTGACCAGCGCCGTCATTGAGGCCTCGTCCGCCGGACAAAGAACCGTGAATCCGGCAAGCGAGGTCGCCAGGCTGATGTCTTCGATCGACATCTGCGACGGTCCGTCCTCGCCGATGGAGATGCCCGAGTGCGTTCCGACCGCCTTCAAATTGACGTTCGGGAACGCCGCGGTGACGCGCAGTTGCTCAAAGCCTTTATTCAGAATGAAGGCGGAGAAGCTGGCGACAAAGGGAATTTTCCCGCTCGATGCCAGTCCGGCGCCGATCGCGACCATGTTCGATTCGGCGATCCCGCATTCAAAGAAGCGTTCCGGAAATGCATTCTGGAAGCCGTTCGTGTAGGTCGACTTGGACAGGTCGGCGTCGCAAACGACGACGTCCTTGTTCTCTTTGCCGAGTTCGACCAGCGCCTTGCCGAAGGCTTCGCGGGTCGCCGGGCCGATCTTATTTTCAAACTTGATCTTGAGTGCCATTTAAACCAACTCCGCCAGAGCCTTTTCGGCTTCTTCTTTGGTCGGCGCCGTGCCGTGGAATTTGGGGTTGTTTTCCATGAACGAGACGCCCTTGCCTTTGATCGTGTTGGCGATCAGAACCGTGGGCTTACCCTTTGTGTCGGCTGCCTCGGCGAATGCTTTCTGTAACTCCCCGATGTCATGGCCGTCCACTTCGATCACGTGCCAGTTGAAGCTCCGCCATTTGTCGACCAGCGGCGAAAGATCCATGATGTCCTTGACGAACCCGTCGAGTTGGATCTTGTTGCGATCGACGATGCAGCAGACGTTGTCGACCTGGTGAAATCCGCCGAACATCGCTGCTTCCCAGATCTGCCCTTCCTGCACCTCGCCATCGCCAAGGACCACGTAGGCGCGCGCCGGACTGCCGTCGAGTTTCGCGGCCAGTCCCATGCCGAGCGCAAGCGAAAGGCCTTCGCCCAGCGATCCAGTGGAAGCTTCTAGGGCGGGCAGGAACCGGACGTCCGGATGGCCCTGGTAAATCGAGCCCATCTGCCGCAAGGTGTTGAGCTGGTCCACCGGGCAATAACCGCAGTCCGCCATCACGGCATAGAGCACCGGACAGGCATGGCCTTTGGACAGAATAAAGCGGTCGCGATCAGGCCATTTGGGGTTCGCCGGGTCGTGGCGGAGGATGCTGTGGTACAGCGTAACCACGATTTCAGTCGCGGAAAGCGAGCCGCCGGGGTGCCCGGACTTGGCTGCCGTAATCATTTCAATAATCTGGCGGCGCGTACGCAGGCAAACCGCTTTGAGTTGGTCGATGTCGGTTGTGAGAGGAAACATCTTGATCCCGAACTTCAGAGTATCATCCGACGCTGTAAACCTTGTGACAAGCGGTGCGTCCATGCTGACCAGGAGCCTCGCACAATCCATGAAATCACTTCTCCTTCTCTCTCTCACCACGGCATCGCTCGTTTTCGCCCAGGATCCGGCTGGACCGCCCCGTCAGGGACGAGCCAACTTCGCCGGCCGTACCGGCCGCATGAGCCAGGAAGATCACCTCAGCAAAACCTTGGGCCTGACGGCGGCCCAGCAGCAAAAGGTCCACGAGTATCTGCAAGACGAATCGGTCAGCAGCCAGGGATTCGGCCAGAAGATGCGGGATCAGCATGCGGCGATGCGTGACGCCATCCAGCGCGGGGCCTCCGCGGAAGAAATCGACCGCATCGCGCTCGACGGAGCCACGGCGCAAGCGCAGGTCACGGCGGCTCACGCCAAGACTCTGGCCAAGATCTACGCGACTCTCACGGACGAACAGAAAAAGACCTTCAACGAGCACCCCGAAATGTCGATGGGCTTCGGCGGTCCGATGGGTCCAGGCGGCCGCGGCAGAATGCCCGCGGGCGCGGCATCGCAGCGCATGCGGAATCGCACGCAGCAGCAGGACTAGCACCCGAAAATGCTCCGGCCTGACGGCCGGCATTCCACCCTCGCGCCGCCCTTGGATCCGGATCGCGTCCGGCTCCTCTCGCGGCGCGTTTTCATTTTGGAACCGTGCTGGGAACCTAGGTAGACGGCTCCATCCGCACGGTTTCCCGGCAGAATCGGCAAAGCATGTGCCGCCAAGGTAATCCGCCACCGGCATATGCCGTCAGTATGGGTGAGGAGCCCTGACAGGGAAAATGAGTATGAACAAGACAATAGGGATGATGCGGCCGCTCGCGATTGCGCCTTTCGCGCTCGCCGGCATGCTTTGGGCGCAAACGCCTCCGCCGCCTCAATCGGGCCAGCCCGGCCCGCGCCAGGCAACGCGTCCGCAGGGCGGAATGCGGCAGCAGGGGCAGCCGGCCGGTCCTCGCCAACCCGGGGCGGATCAGCGGGGGCCGGAGCTGGTGGGATTTCTCTTCGACACGACGCTCGCAGCGGCCAAACTCGTCTTTGCGGGCGTGCCGGAACGCTACCCGAACATCAAGTGGGTGTTAAGTCACCTCGGCGGAGCCATTCCCTATCTGGCGGAGCGTCTCGACCGGGGATGGAAAGCGTTTCCCGACTGTCGCGTGCAGATCACCCGGCCACCGAGTGAATATCTGCGACGGTTCTACTTCGACA
>JBDTTK010000553.1:0-3659 GCA_039930685.1 Bryobacteraceae bacterium
TCATGGACGTCACCAACGCCGAGCAGGCTCAAATCGCCGAGAAAGCCGGAGCCTGCGCCGTCATGGCGCTCATCCGCGTCCCGTCGGATATCAGGAAGGAAGGCGGCGTAGCCCGCATGTCTCCGATCTCGACGATCCGCGAGATCATGCGGACCGTCTCCATCCCGGTGATGGCCAAGTGCCGCATCGGCCACTTCATGGAGGCGCGCGTCCTCGAAGCGCTCGGCGTCGACTACATCGACGAATCCGAAGTGCTCACGCCCGCCGACGAAGAGAACCACGTCGACAAGCGCGGCTTCAAAGTTCCGTTCGTCTGCGGCGCGCGCAATCTGGGCGAAGCCCTCCGCCGTATCGGCGAAGGCGCGGCCATGATCCGCACCAAGGGCGAAGCCGGATCCGGCAACATCGTCGAAGCCGTCCGCCACATGCGCACCATCCAGAAGGAGATGAAGCAACTTACCGTCCTGCACTCCGACGAACTGATGGCCGAGGCCAAGCGCCACCAGGCTCCCTTCGAACTCATCGAGTACGTCGCTCAGAACGGCAAGCTCCCGGTCCCGAACTTCTCCGCCGGCGGAGTCGCCACCGCGGCCGACGCCGCCCTCGTCATGGCGCTCGGCGCCGAGACCGTTTTCGTCGGATCCGGCATCTTTAAATCCTCAGACCCGGAACGCTTCGCGAAGGCCGTCGTCAAAGCGACCACCTATTGGAAAGATCCGATCAAAGTCCTCGAAGCCAGCGAAGAGCTGCCCGACGGCATGGTCGGCCTCGACATCCGCCAAATGCCCGAAGACCAGCTAATGGCCACCCGCGGCTGGTAGCGGCTTCAGCCGTTGTGTTGAAGATCGCGAGCGCTAAGTCGCGACCATCGAGGCGTGACCGTAAGGTCACGCTCCACGATCCGAAGGCCCTTGAGGCGCACCCGTAAGGTCGCGCTCTCCAACTTCAGCACTGAACCGCGACCGTCAGGGAGCGGACTCCGTAACCTATAACCCCGTCCGTAAGGGCGGGGACCAACAGGAGCCAGGTACATGACCGTCGGAATCTTAGCCCTGCAAGGCGACTATGAAGCCCACGCACGCGCGGTCACTCGCGCCGGAGCGACAGCGCTCGAAGTCCGCACCATCGCCGACCTCGACGCGACGGACGGACTCATCCTCCCCGGCGGCGAGTCGACGACGATGCTGAAGATCCTCCACGAAGAGAACCTCTTCGATGCCCTCAAGAACTACCCCAAGCCGATGTTTGGAACCTGCGCCGGAGCCATCCTCATGGCCAAGGAAGTCAGCAACCCCAAACAGGAATCGCTCGGCCTGATGGACATCGCCGTCGAGCGCAACGCCTACGGCCGCCAGCTCGATTCACGCGTCACCAAGATCGACTACGAAGGCGGGGAACTCGAAGCCGTCTTCATCCGCGCTCCCATCATTCGTCACACCAATGGCAGCGTGAAGACGCTGGCATCCTACAACGGCGACCCGGTGCTGGTCGAAGAAGGTCGGTTCCTGGTCGCCACCTTCCACCCCGAGATGACCGCCGACCGCCGCATCCACAGCTACTTCCTCTCGAAGCTCTAACTGCGACGGACCGAGTGCTAGAATTGCGCCCATGTTCAGACCGTTGCTTGCCCTATTCCTCCTGATCGCGAACATCGGCGCTGCCCAGCCGCGCGTCACGACACCCAAGCAGGAGTTCGGCTTTGACATCGGCGCCGACTACCACCTCGCCAATTACACCCAACTCACCGCCTACTGGCAAAAGCTTGCCCGCGAGTCGGACCGCATGAAGCTGGTCGAGATCGGCAAGACGGCCGAAGGCCGTCCGCAATGGATGGCGATCGTCAGTTCGGCGGAGAATCTGAAGAACCTCGACCGCTATCGCTCGATCGCCCGGCGCCTTGCCCTCGCCGAAGACTTGACTGAGGAACAAGCCCGCGGGCTTGCAGCCGAAGGCAAGGCCATCATCTGGATCGACGGCGGCTTGCACGCGACCGAAGTCCTCGGCGCGCAGCAGTTGGTTGAGCTGATCTACCAGATGGTCAGCCGGACCGATCGCGAGACGATGCGTTTCCTGGACGACGTCATCCTGCTCGGCGTCCCCGCCAATCCTGATGGCATGGAACTGGTCTCGAACTGGTACATGCGCGACAAGGATCCCGTCGAGCGCCGTCTCGTGGGCGTCCCGCGCCTCTATCAGAAGTACATCGGCCACGACAACAACCGCGACAGCTTCATGAGCACGCAGCCCGAGACGACCAACATGGCTCGGATCCTCTATAAGGAATGGATCCCCGAGATCATGTACAACCACCACCAGTCAGGCCCGCAAGGCGCGGTGCTGTTCGCGCCGCCGTTCCGCGAGCCGTACAGCTATCGCTTCGATCCGCTGATGCTCACCGGCATCGATGCCGCCGGAGCGGCCATGCACAACCGCTTTGCTTCGGAGGGCAAACCCGGAGCGACCGAACGCAACGGCGCTCCGTATTCAAACTGGTTCAACGGCGGCTTGCGCTCGACCACCTGTTATCACAACATCATCGGTCTGATCACGGAAACGATCGGCAATCCGACGCCCATGGAGATCCCGTTTCTCGCACCGCGCCAGTTGATGACCTACGACAATCCGAATCCGATTTCGCCGCAGAAGTGGCACTTCCGCCAGTCGATCGAATACTCGATCACAGCGGACCGCGCCGTCCTCGACTACGCCTCGCGCAATCGCGAGCACCTGCTCTACAACATCTACCGCATGGGCCGGAACTCGATCGAGCGCGGCAATCGCGACAACTGGACCATGCTGCCAAGCGAGACGGCCGCCGCGAAGAAGTTCGAGGATCTGCGCCAACCGTCGATGCGCGATCCGCGCGCGTACATCCTGCCTGCGAACCAACGCGACTTCCTGACTGCCATCAAGTTCGTGCACGCTCTGCAGAAGACCGGCATCGTGGTCCATCGCGCGTCGCGCGAGTTCACCGCCGCGGGCCAGACCTATCCGGCTGGATCGTTCGTATTCAAGACAGCGCAGGCGTTCCGCCCGCATTTGATGGACATGTTCGAGCCGCAGGACTACCCGAACAACTTCCAGTATCCGGGTGGCCCGCCGATTCCGCCCTACGACAACGCGGGCTGGACGCTGGCCTTTCAGATGGGCATCCAATTCGACCGCATTCTAGAGGCGGTTGATGCGCCGCTGGAGAAGGCCGAAGATCCTGTGAAGGTTCCGCCCGGCCAGTTCGAGCTGAGCAATACAGGGTGGACGATCTCGCTCTCCTCATCGAACGACGCCTACCGGGCGCTGGCACTGCCAGGCGCACAGATCGCGAAGGGTGGCGAACTCTTCCTCCCAGCCAGTTCGCGGGCTGCTGTCGGACAGTTGGCGTCGGAGTACGGACTGGATTTCCGCGCGTCAGGCGCCATGGTGAATTCGCGCCCGGTTCGGGCGCCACGCATCGCCCTCGTCGACATCTACGGCGGATCGATGCCATCCGGCTGGACGCGTTGGCTGCTGGAGCAATTCAAGATTCCGTTCGAAGTCGTGTATCCGAAAGCGCTTGACACGGAGGACCTCGAAGCGAAGTACGACGTCATCTATCTGCCGTCGGGCGTCTACCGGGGAAGGGAATCGGCGCAGCCCAAACCGGAATCGATCCCGGAACAGTT
>JBDTTK010000554.1:0-3641 GCA_039930685.1 Bryobacteraceae bacterium
CCTGAAGCGGCGATCGGACCCAGCCGGTCAGGTTTTCTGTCAGCGATTCGGCCCCGGCGCTATAGCCGGAATTGGTCTGGGCGTATTCCTTCGCCAAGCGGCCCGCAATTCCTTCAAGTTCTGTCTGGGCCTGCGCGAGAGTGACGCCGGGTTTCAAGCGACCTAGGGCGTAAAGCCCGGTATGGTTCCCGCGGCTCCTCTGCCAAGGCGTCCCGGCTATGAACCCTTGGGGAACGACGACCTGATCGTCGCGGCGGAACGCGGCGTAGTTCGCCGGCAGAACTCCAATGATGGTGCGCGGAACGGAGTCGAGGATCATCGATCGCCCGATCACGTTCGGATCTCCAAAATAGTATTGCTTCCAGAATCGTTCCGTGAGCAGCACAACCGGGTTGGCGCCCGGCTTGTCCTCGGCTTCGGTGAAGAATCGGCCGATCGCGGGCTTGAGGCCGAGAATGTCGAAGAATTGCGCGGTCACGAATCGGCCGTCCAAGCGAATGGGGGTGTCCACGCCGCTGAGGTTGAAGGTGTCGCCCCGATAAGCGGCAAGGTCGGTAAATACCTTGCTCTGCGCGCGCCAGTCGAGGTAGTTCGGAAATGCAACCGTGCCCTTGGGCCGGGTGATGTTCTTCTCAAAGGCGATCACCAGCCGTTGCGGCTCCGGAAAGGGCAACGGCTTGAGGAAGATGGCGTTCACCAGGGTGAAGATGGCTGCTGTCGCTCCGATGCCCAGCGCGAGGGCTAAAACAGCGACTCCGAAGAATCCGGGACTCCGAGCAAGGACGCGGAGCGCATACTTGAGGTCATTCCATAGAGCCGTCATCGTGCCCTCCGACTTGGCACGTTTGGTGCCACCCTGAATTCGGGGCAAACAGGAAGGTTTCGTGCGGACCGCCACGATTCGGGTGTCCGCTATTGGGACGACCTTGTCCGCAAGCACCGAATCCGCGGCCTAGAATGGAACATGTTTTCTCATTCGCTTCGGCCAGGGGTCGAACTGCGCCTCGTGGAAACGCGTCACGCGGCGGCAATCTGGGACCGCGTCGAGCGCGATCGCACGCACCTCCGCGAGTGGCTCAGTTGGGTCGACAACTCGAAGTCGAGCGCAGACATCGAGGCCTGGATCGACTCGCAGTTGAAGATGTACGCGGGGAATGACGGCTTCGCCGCAGGCATCTGGGTGGACGGGGTATTTGCGGGCGTCGTCGGAACGCATCCGATCCACTGGCCGTTCCGGAAAGTTGAAATCGGCTATTGGCTCGGGGCCGAATTCGTCGGGCGCGGCATCATCACGGAAGCGGTCCGCGCGATCATGATCCATGCCTTCCGCGGCTGGGAACTGAATCGCGTCGAGATCCACTGCGCCGTGGGCAACGAGCGTAGCTGTTCCGTTGCGCGCCGGTTAGGATTCGTGGAGGAGGGCGTTCAGCGCGAGGCGCAATTGCTCAATGGGCGCTACGTGGATATCCGTGTCTTTGCGATGCTCGCTAAGGATTGGCCGGCCGAAGCTCGGGCGGACTAGGCTGGCTCACCACGCAGTTCGGAATTCGATTCCCCCGACCACTCCGCGCCCTGGCGTCCGGACGCCGATGATTTCCTGATACGTCGTCGCGGTCAGGTTGGTGAACTGAATGAACGGCGTCCAGCGGCCATGCCGCTTAGCCGCGTAGGCGTCCCAGACAGCGTACGGATCGCGACCGAGTCGATCCAGTACGCCGATCCGCGTGCGAATCAGGAATCCATGGGGCAGCGCCGCTCGCCAGCCAACGATTCCGCTGTTGCGCGGATAGTTGAACGTGTACTTCGATTGCAGCCCGCCGAGCACATCCTGTATTCCGTGGAGCGATGTGTAGCGCACGTCAAGCCACTGCGTTTTTTGCAGCGCCACGGTGACGGCGGCTTCGACTCCCGTAAAGTTCAACCGTTGGAAGTTCGTCGCGCGGTAAATGTCGGTCGGGGACTTCCGCACGTAGTCGATGTCGTCCTTCTCGCGGCGATGGAACAAAGTCGCGTCCGCGCGGATGCGCCCGGCCTTTGGCGTCCATTCGACGCCGCCCTCGAAGCCCCACGCGCTTTCCGGACGCAGATCCGGTGAGCCAATGTTCGCCGGGTCATGGTAGTAGAGGTCGGTGTAGGAGGGCAGGCGGAACGCCCGGCTGGCGCTCCCACGCAGCTTCCATTGCGGCGAAAGCCAGGCTCCAGCGGAGATCGTGGGGCTGAACTCCTTACGGCCGCCGGTGAAGAACTCTTCCCGTCCGCCGATGGAGAACGAAAACCGCCGCAAGGCGCGGAGGTCCAAAGCCACGTACCCGGCTCCGCGGGCGCGGTCGTGATTGCCAAGATTGGTGCTTTCGACGGAGTCGCGGTAGCCCTCGACGCCGTAGTTCAGCGAGACGGTTTCAGAGAGACGGTCGTGGCGGCGGACCGACGCCTGATAGCTTTCATCCGAGTGCCGGTTCTCGAAGACACTCGGCCGGTCTCGGTACAGGACAAAGAGATCGGTATGGCGGCGATACGCGAAGGCTGCGGTCGTGTTTGCGCCGATCTGCTGAGAGAGCGCCGCGAACCAGGTTCGTGTCCGCTCCCACGAGTTGAAGTTGCCGTAGAACTGGTCCCCGCCAAATGGCCGGTCGTTCATCGCAAGCGTCAAATCGCCCGCTCCCAGCGAACCTCGCCAATGCGAGAGCGACGCCATGGATAGGTTCCGATAGTCGCGGTCGGCAGCGAAACCGCTCGAAAAATCGCGCGAGACCGCCAGGCTCTGTACGAAGTTCTTTCGCGCGAACACGCCGGAAAGGCTCTCCTGATTGACACCGAAATTGCCAAGCGCCGAGCGGATGCGGATTTCGGACGACTCCGGCGTCCGCGTAATCACGTTCACGACTCCGGCGATGGCATCGGACCCATACATCGTGGAGCCTGCGCCGCGCAGCACTTCGACGCGGTCGACGAGATCCGCGGGGATGGGCACGTCGAAGTTGTGGTGTCCGCTCTGCGCGTCGTTCAAGCGGAGTCCGTTGAGCAAAACGAGCGTCTGCCCGAACCCGCCTCCGCGAATCGAGACGTCGGTCTGTACGCCGTTTGGCGCGCGTCCCCGAACGTCCATGGCGGGATCGAGCCGCAGCAGATCGAACAGCGTGTTGATCAGCACGCGCTGTTGATCGTCCAGTTTCCATGACTGAACCGCCCGATCTGTTTCTTCGAGCGGAATCGGCTCAAACGCGCCGGTCACGACGACGGAATCCGTTTGCGGTTTCGGAGGCGCCTGCGCGAAAAGTCCCAGCGTGCACAGGAGCAACCCAGCGAAGCGAACCATTAGCGATCAGTTTGACACAGGGGTCGATTGCGCCACGTTTCTCCCGCTACACTGGGCGCGTGGAGTACCGCGTCTACCAGCCCAGACCGCCGTTGCGGCCCTGGGTACGCCATTTCTGGGTGCTCGAGGGCGCGAGCGATGCGGCGTGCGAGACTATCTACCCGGACGGATGCGTGGAGATCGCCATCCACCTGGGCGAGGTATTTTCCGGTCCGGATGGACGGCAGCCGCACAGCCTACTCATCGGCCAGATGACCGGGCCGCTGCGCGTCCATTCCGGTGGCCGGACCCTGTGCGTCGGCATCAAGTTCAAACCCGGCGGAGC
>JBDTTK010000555.1:0-3641 GCA_039930685.1 Bryobacteraceae bacterium
CAGCCAAGATGGCGGACACGCCGGAAGCGTTCGACGTGATCGTGATGCCGAACCTCTATGGCGACATCCTCTCGGATGTTGCGGCGCAGATCGCGGGTTCAGTGGGTCTGGCGGGCTCGGCCAATATCGGCACGGGCGCGGCGATGTTCGAAGCGATCCACGGATCGGCTCCGCGACGCGCAGGACAGAATCTGGCGAATCCGTCGGGGTTGTTCCTGGGCGCGATTCTCATGCTGGTCTACATCGGACAGAACGATGTCGCGGAACTCGCCCACAACGCGTGGATGAAGACGATCGAGGACGGCGTCCACACCTACGACATCTTCCGCGAAGGCACCAGCAAGCAGAAGGTCGGCACGAAGGAATTCGCGGACGCGGTCGTAGCGCGGCTGGGACAAAAGCCGGAAACGCTCAAGTCCGCGAAGTACGCTGCGTCGCAGGGCGCCACCAAGACCGGAACCGGGTCGGACCTGATCGTCAAAGACACGGTCCTTGAAGGCATCGATATTCACGTCGAGTGGGCTCCGAAGACGATCGGCGAACTGGCGGAGAAGCTCCAGAAGCTGTCGCCGGAGGGCCTCGAACTGCAAATGATGTCGAACCGCGGCGTAAAGGTATGGCCGGGCGGTCAGGTGGACTCAGTCTCCGCCGAACACTTCATTTGCCGGTTTGTCGGCAAGGGCGGCGCCGCGATCACGCAGGAGAAGTTCGTCGAAGCGCTGGGCGCGGTGGCGAAAACCGGAATGCCAATCGTGCAGGCGATGCCGCTGCGCAAGTATGACGGCGTGATCGGCTACTCGCTGGCGCAGGGCCAATAAGGGCGATGGCGTTCGGTCCGACGAACGATTCCGGCGCGCCGCTGGTCGGCGTGATCATGGGTAGCACCTCCGACTGGGAAACCATGCGTCTCGCCGCCGAGGTACTCGAGCGGTTCGGTATTCCGTTTGAGAAGCACGTGGTTTCTGCGCATCGGACTCCGGAATGGATGACGGAATACGCGAAGACCGCGGAGGCCCGCGGCCTCGCGGTAATCATTGCCGGGGCAGGCGGAGCAGCACATCTGCCGGGGATGGTGGCGGCGCACACAATTCTTCCGGTAATTGGCGTTCCAATTGAAAGCCACGCGCTGAAGGGCCTGGACTCGCTGCTTTCGATCGTGCAAATGCCGGGAGGCGTTCCGGTGGCGACGGTTGCGATCGGACGCGCGGGCGCTACGAACGCGGCGCTTTTGGCGTTGTCGATCCTGAGCGTCTCGCGGCCGGAATTGCGAGAAAAGCTGCGGGAGTTTCGAGAAGAGCAGTCGCGTTTGGTGCGCGAAGCCAAGCTGGACTGACCCGGACGATGAGCACTGTGCCGACGATTCTGCCCGGAGCCGCCCTAGGGATCCTCGGCAGTGGACAATTGGGCCGGATGTTTGCGATGGCCGCGCGTCGCATGGGCTACCGCGTCCACACGCTGTCGCCCGATTTCGATACGCCGACCGGACAGGTGGCCGATCAGGAGGTCGTAGCGGCGTACGAAGACCTGAGCGCGGTGGCGCAATTCGCCTCGAACGTCGAAGTGGTAACGTTCGAGTTCGAGAACGTCCCGGCGGCAACCGCGGAAGAGTGCGCGAAGCACGCACCGGTGCGTCCGGCAGGCACCGTGCTGCACACAACCCAGCAAAGAATACGCGAGAAAACGTTTTTGGCCGCCAACGGACTTCCGCATACGCCGTTTCGCGTGGTGCGGTCCGAGGCGGAATTGCACGCCGCCATTGCGGCGCTCGGAACGCCCGCAGTGTTGAAGACCGCCGACTTCGGTTACGACGGCAAGGGGCAAGAGAGAATCCGTAAGCCGGAAGAGGCCCTCGCGGCGTGGGATGCGATCGGCCGCGCCGAAGCGGTGCTAGAGGCGTTCATCGATTTGGCGTTAGAGGTTTCCGTGGTGGCCGCGCGCGGGTCGGACGGGGACTTTGCCCACTACGGAGTCATCGAGAACGCACACCGGAATCACATCCTCGACGTTTCGGTTTCGCCCGCGCGCATGGACGCGTCGATGGCGGCGTCCGTGGAACGCGATGCGGTCGATATCGCGCGGACCGTGCTTGAGAAGCTGGACGTGGTCGGCGTGCTGTGCGTAGAATTTTTCCTCGATCGTGCAGGGCGTCTGATGGTGAACGAACTCGCGCCGCGTCCGCACAATTCGGGCCACCTGACGTTTGATGCGTGCGTCACGAGTCAGTTTGAACAGCAACTGCGGGCGGTCTGCGGACTGCCGCTAGGGTCTACGGAACGCCTATGCGGCGGCGCGGCCATGGCCAATCTGTTGGGTGACATCTGGTCTCCGGGCGAGCCTGATTGGGCGGCTGCCTGCGGGTTCCCGGAAGTGAAGCTGCATCTTTACGGCAAACTCGAACCGCGAAAAGGCCGTAAGATGGGTCATCTGACTGCGTTGTCGGCGAGTCCGGCGGACGCCGCTCGCACGGCAGTCGAAGCCCGCGCGTCGTTGAGCCGCGCGATCTGCCTATAACCCCGCGTCCAAGGGGAGGTCACTGATGGCGGAGGGCAAATCCGGACACACGATGCGCGCACGCGTCGCGGTGGAGCATCGGGGCTGGTACGTCCTCTATGCCGACGGAGCGGAAGTCTGGGCAACGCTGGCGGGAAGGCTGCGGCACGAGGCGGAGTCACGAGCCGATCTGCCGGTGGTCGGCGACTGGGTGGTCGCCCGAATCGAGGGCGACAGCGCCGCTATCGAGGCGGTTCTACCGAGGGCGACGCAACTGGCGAGAAAGGCCGCTGGCCTGGCCGCTGAGATGCAGTTGATCGCCGCGAACGTCGATACGGTGTTCATCGTTTCAGGACTGGATCACGACTACAACCTACGGCGCATTGAACGCTACGTCGCGTTTGTGCGGTCCGGCGGCGCGGAGAGTGTAGTTCTGTTGAACAAATCCGATCTGTGCCACGAACTCGAGCAGCGTCTGGATGAAGTCAGCGAGATTGGGACGAAGGTTGTCGCGTTGAGCGCTCGCGAGGGCGCGGGCGTAGAACAGCTTGAGGCGTATCTCGACGCAGGGCAGACGGTCGCGCTGGTCGGGTCTTCGGGCGCGGGAAAGTCGACGCTGACGAACCGCCTGCTCGGGTACGAACGGCAGGCGACCAACGAGGTCCGCGAAGGTGACGCGCGGGGACGTCATACGACCACGCGGCGCGAACTGGTCGTCTTGCCGGGCGGGGCGTTCCTCATCGACACGCCGGGTTTGCGTGAGTTGCAATTGTGGGCGGGCGGCGATGACGTCGCGGGGTCATTTGCGGACATCGAAGAGCTGGCGGCGGAATGCCGGTTCGCGGACTGCTCCCACCACGTGGAAGCCGCGGACGGCTGCGCGGTGGTGGCGGCGCTTGAGGCCGGGACGCTCGACGCGGGGCGATTCGATAATTTCCAGAAGCTATTGCGCGAAGCAGCGTATCTCGAACATCGCGTGGACGTGGGAGCGGCTCGCGCGCAGAAGCAGCAGTGGAAGGCGATTCACAAGGCGATGCGGACGATGCCGAAAAAAGGGCGTTAGAAGGTGTGCGACATCCGGGTATTTCAGCGCTTGAACTAGGCCTGCGAACCCTCGCGTGGTAGCATGCGGAGATCGTGAGAGACGATCT
>JBDTTK010000556.1:0-3635 GCA_039930685.1 Bryobacteraceae bacterium
CTGAGTTAACGCTTACTCCGACCGCAGCGCTTCTACCGGATCGATTGAAGTCGCCCGCCGTGCAGGCAAATAGCTCGCCGCCAACGCCGCCACCACGAGCGTCGCGGCCACCGCGCCGTACGTCAGCGGATCCAACGGACTGATCGAATACAGCATGGAGGACATCAGCCGTGACGCGACGGCCGCCACCGCGAGTCCGCACACGATCCCGACGCCCGCCAGAATCAGACCGCGCTTCAGGAACATCCCGTGCAGTTGCTCCCGCTGCGCGCCGAGCGCCATCCGGATGCCAATCTCGCGCGTCCGCTGCGAAACGGCGTAGGACAATACGCCGTAAATACCGACAACTCCAAGCAGGAGCGCCATTCCGCCGGCAATCGCCAGCATCACGAGCGCAAACGACGTCCTGCCCATCGACCGCTGGTAGACGCTCTCGAGAGTGCGCACATTGGCGAGCGGCAAATTCGGATTTACAGACCAGATGGCTTCCCTCACTTCCTTGAGAAACGCTTCCGATCCCGCCCGTTCGCTCCGGATGGCATACGTGATCGATCGGCTCACCTGCATTGGGTCCGCCCAGAACTTCTCGATCAGGAGCGGCCAATACGCCGTCACCGCTGCGGGATGGTCGACACCGTCGTCCCGTACGTTCCCGACTACGCCGATAATCTCCCGGAACACTCCGCCGGGATTCTCGCGAATCCGCTTGCCGATGGCCGCGCCCGGCTCCTTCCAAAGATCGCGGGCCAGGCTCTCAGATACGATCACCATCGGCGTCTTCTGGTAGATATCCTGCCACGTGAGCTCGCGGCCCGCGACCAGCGGAATTCCCAGGGCCTTGAAATAGTCCGGTCCAACGTATTTGTACCGGCGGATCGCCGGCAGCGTTCCTTCGGCGTACTGCCTGTCTTCCGCGTATACCGGATCATTGCTGTTGTTGCCGTCCAGCGGCATCGAATTGCCGACAGCCACCGCCGTCACTCCAGGCAGGCTTGCCAGCTTTTCCTGAATGTCGTTCTCCATTCGCATCACGCGAAGCGGTTCGGGGACCTGCGCCGTCGGAATGCCAATACGCAGCGTCTGCATGTTGTCATAGCGGAATCCGGGGTTCACGCTTCGCAAACCTGTGAACGTGCGGATCATGAGTCCGGCGCTGATCAGCAATACCAACGCCAGCGCGAACTGCGCGACCACGAGGATGCCCTGCGCGCGATGCCGGTCCTTGCTCTGGCTCACCGTACGGCTGCCGCCGCGCAACACGGTCGCCACCTGACCGCTCGCATACTTGAACACGGGAATCAGCCCGAACAGCACCCCCGCGACCAACGAGACGCCGATCGTAAACGCCAGCACGCTTCCGTCGATTCCAATGTCCTCGAGCCGTGGCAGCGTCGACGGCGCGAGCCGCAGCAACAAGCGAATAGACCCGTAGGCCACACCCAATCCCAGCACCCCACCAAGGACGCCTAGCGTCATGCTCTCAAGCAACAGCTCTTTCGCGATCTGTTGACGCCCAGCGCCAAGCGCCGCGCGGACCGCCAATTCCTGCTGCCTTCCTTCCGCCCTCACCAGCAGCAGATTGGCGACGTTCGCGCACGCAATCAGCAGCACGATGCCGATCGTGCCCATCAGCACCCACAGCACGGACCCGATATCGCCAATCACATCCTGTTTCAACGTCCGCAGCCGTGGCGCGAATCGAGCCTCTTCGAAAATCTTCGTGCTCATCCCCGGCGGTGGCGGAAACTTGGAGAGGGTCAACGGGAGCATACGCCCCACATCCGCATTCGCCTGTGCGAGCGTGATCCCCGGCTTCATCCGCGCGATGCCTTGATAGCTGAAATTTCCCAGGAACACTTTGGCCCGATTGAATTGCAGCGGAATGTACAATGCGGGACTCTGGGTAAGAAACCGGAAGTCCTCGGGCATGACGCCAATGATTTCGCGCGGCCGTCCGTCCGTCAGGATTCGCTTTCCCAGGATCGAACGATCCCCCGCAAACCGTCTCTGCCAGTAGCCGTAGCTTAGAATCGTCACTCGCGGACTGTCCGTCACCACGTCGGCGGGAGTAAACGCGCGCCCCAGCAGCGGCCGGACGCCAAGCGACTCTAGTACGCCATCGGTCATCATGATCGCCCGAACCTCCTCCGGTTCCGCGATGCCCGTAATGCTTTCCGTATCGTTCTGCCACAACCCGATACTTTCGAAAGTCTTGTTTTCCTCACGATACGTGAAGTAGTTCGAGGGGCCGTTGTTCACCTCGTCCAGATTCACCCCCGGCGCCGAATGCCAAATCGCGACCAGCCGATCCGAGTTCAGATACGGCAGCGGTTTGAGAAGAATCCCGTTGATGACGCTGAAGATAGCGGTGTTTGCGCCAATTCCGACAGCCAAGGTCAACAGCGTAATGGCCGTAAACATTGGAGTCCGAAGCAGCCGGCGAAGGACATACTTGAGTTGGGTGAAGGAATCCATAAGTTCTCGCCCTCGCGAAGTGAGGTTGTAGAGTATACGTGGATTCCGGCCAATAGTTCCGCGGCTGGTCGGATCGAGACGGATTGGCGCCCTCTGGCAACTAATCGCGTCCGCTAACCGGCAACATCGCGGCTAGGGGTTCGCGACTTTCACCGTGACCTGTTCCGTGTCCGTCTCCCCGCCCGCGCCGTGCGCGATCACTTTGTAGGTAGTCGTCTGCCTGGGCTGATCGGTAAAGCAGCTACGATCCCTGGTTCCCGTGACCTTGCGCGCCGGAGCCACATCCACCGAGACCGCGTTTCGTACTTCATAACAGACGTTGACGACATCGCCGGCATGGATTGAAAGCGCACTTATCGTAACCGATTGAATTCGGACGCGCGCCGCTCCGAACTCGACCGTAGCGGTCGCTTGCTTCGATGCGCCCTTTCCGTCCTCCGCGGTCAGCGTGAACGTCGTCGTGGAATCGGCGTTCGATTCGACACACCGCGTTAGTGCCGGGGACAGCGCACGCGCGCCCGGATCCAACTTGACGGAGGTAGCGCCTTCGACGCCATAACAGAGCAGGCTCTTCTCCCCCTTCGCAACCTTCGGCGGAGACGCGTAGAACTGCGTGATCCGCAGCGTGCTTTGCGGCAGCGCGGCAGGCTTGGGAGTTGGCGGTCTCGAACACCCGCACAGAATGAGCGCGGCGACAGCGGCGATGGCAGCGGCTTGATTCATGAAGGGATCCGTCGACCTCTCAGTCATTACAGCAAAGACCATGTGCGTCTCTGACTAGGCGCAGGGTTCGCGCTCGCAGCGGAGCCGGATGCACAGCTTCGCCGCGGTCCGCGAAAATGATACGCTCTCGGGCGTGCGACGGTTCTTGGCATTTGATCTCGGGGCCGAAAGCGGCCGATGCATTCTCGGAACGCTTGCGGATGGCAGGCTCCAATTGGAGGAACTGCACCGCTTTCCCAATCAGCCGGTCCGCCTGCCCACCGGACTCTACTGGGATACGATCCGTCTCTTTCACGAGATCCGCGAAGCGCTCGCGATCGCCGGCAAGCGCGGACTCGCGCTCGATGGAATTGGCATCGATACCTGGGGCGTCGATTTCGGCCTGCTGGGCGCGGACGGCGCGCTGGTCGACAATCCGCGCCATTATCGCGACGCGC
>JBDTTK010000557.1:0-3634 GCA_039930685.1 Bryobacteraceae bacterium
ACGAGCCGGTCTGGCTGGCGGAACGGGAGCGCGCGCAGCAGCACCGCGTTCACGATGCTGAAGATGGCGGTGTTCGCTCCGATCGCCAGCGCGAGGGTCGCGATGGTCACAAGCGAGAAGCCGGGACTCTTGCGAATCAGCCGGAGCGCGAATCGCAGGTCCTGCGTCGCGCCCGCGAACCAGCTGCTGCGCGGTTCGATTACCGGGGCGGATCGTTCGCCCGCCGCCAAGTCGCGCGCGAGCGCCTGCCAATCCGGAACCTGGTCGGCGACGCGCTCCATCGCCGCGGCCTCGGTTGCTCCGTCTGTCAGCGCGTCCTGATAGGTCTGTTCGAATTGCAGGGCCAGCTCGGCGACGATTTCGCTCTCGCGTTCCGGCCGCAGGCCGAGGGCGGGCAGGTGCTCTCGCACGTAGCGTTTCCAATTGTGCGCCGGTGCCTCAGACATGGCCGAACCCCGTGACGTGGTTCAACACGTCGATGAACTCGCGCCAGGTCTTGCGGTGGCTCTTGAGCGTCTTTCGGCCGAGCAGCGTCAGCTTGTAGAATCGCCGGCGCCGCTCGCCGGCCTTTTCGACCCAGCGTCCTTCGACGAAGCCTTTGCGTTCGAGGCGATACAGCAGCGGATAGAGTGACGCGACGTGGAACTGGAGCTTGCTGCCGGATTCGCTATCGATCAGCTTTGCGAGTTCGTAGCCATGCCGCGGGCGTCCTTCTAGCAGTGCCAGTACTACCATTTCCGCGCTGCTCTTCTGCAGAATGCTCGTATCAATAGATTGCTCTGCCATATATAGGAACGATATAGATGGCGGTCCAGGCTGTCAACGGCGGTGGGGCGAACGTGGCAAGGGGTCGAAACAGAGGTCCCCGCACTGACGTGCGGGGCTATGGCAGAGCCCGCTTTCACGCAGCCTCTGAGGTGCGGGCTATCTCAAGGCCCATTTTCATCGGGATTGCCGAGCCCAGAATCCAACCGGTTGGCGCGCGCCCTCGCGTTCGCGCCTCGATTCTCACATATGCTCTTACGCTCGGAGCTCCATCCTACATCGGACTTCGGCTGCGAACGATTCACTCTGGACGCTAGATGGTCTTGTCCTTGGCGTAGCACAGCGGATCCAGCGTGCACTCGGCGCACTTCGGCTTGCGGGCAACGCAGGGGCCGCGTCCGAGATGAATGATCTGGTGCGAGAAGCGGATCCAGCGGTCCTGTGGAATGATCTTCATCAGATCTCTTTCGATCTTGACGGGTTCTGCTTCCTTGGTGAGATCGAGACGGTTCGAAATCCGCTGGACGTGGGTATCGACAACGACGCCGGACGCGATTCCGAAGGCGGTTCCGAGAACGACGTTGGCCGTTTTGCGGGCCGCGCCGGGCACGGTCAGCAGTTCGTCGATCGTTTGGGGAACTTCACCCGCGAACTGATTGAGGATTTTGTTCGCGGCGCCGATCACGGATTTTGCTTTGTTGTTGAAGAATCCGGTGGAGCGAATGTCCTGGGCTAATTCGTCCTGGCTGACATTCGCGAAATCGCGGACGGTCGGGTATTTCCGAAAGAGCCCTGGAGTCACCATATTGACGCGAACGTCGGTGCATTGGGCCGAGAGAATGGTCGCGACCAGCAGTTCCCAGGCGTTGCTGTGATGCAGGGCGCATGTCACGTCCGGGTACATCTGATCGAGGATCGCGAGGATCTTAGAGAGGCGCTGCGCGCGGGCGGCGGCGGTCTTGGGCTTTTCCGCTTCCGATGATTTATGCACCACCTTCGGCTTCGCGGCGGCCGCGGCTTTGCGGACCGGTTTTGGCGGGGTTGCGCTCAAGTTCCCTAGAATAACATTTGCGGGAAAAGCTTCTTCTGATCGCCGTTACGCTGGTGACGTTCGGCGCGACGCTGCTGGGCTCGTTCCACTTCGACGACTACGCGTTGCTGTCCGATCGCGTGATCACGGCGGCGGATGGATGGTGGCGAGCGTGGATGCCGCTGCAAACGCGGCCCCTGACGTGGTTCACGTTCTGGGCGAACTTCCAGGTGGGCGGTCCGCCGGTGGTGTGGCACGCGGTCAATCTGGGTTTGCACTGCGCCTGCGTGCTGGCCGCATACAGCGCGCTGCGACGAATCCTCGGCGGGCGGACTGCCTGGGTGGCGGCGGCGCTCTTCGCGGTACATCCGATTGCAGCCGAGCCGGTGGCGTATGTCTCGGCCCGCGGCACCCTTCTGGCCGCGCTGTTCTGCCTGCTGTCACTCCGAAGTTGGCTGGCGGGCAGCCGGTGGACGGCGGTGGCGTACTTCGCGGCCGCGTTATTGGGAAAAGAAGAGTGCGCGGCCTTTCCCGTATTTCTGCTGGCGCTGCATTGGTCCGTGTCGAAGGACCGCAAGGAACTCCCGCCGATCGCGGCGATGTTCGCGTTGTCGCTTGCGGCCGGACTTCGCGTGATCTGGGCATCGACGCAGGTGGCGGGGTCGGGCGTAGGGCAGTCGGCGGGAATTACGGCGGCGGGATATCTTTCGGCGCAGGGCGTCGTGATCCTGCGCTATCTGCGGATGCTGGTGCTGCCGTACGGATTCACGCCGGACCCGGAAATTACCACGCCCGGCGCGTGGGTCTCCATTGTGGCGTGGCTGGCGGTTGGCTGCGCGGCGGCGATCGCGCTCCGCTGGTCCGCGAAGGCGCGTGCGGGATTCTGGTTCCTGGGCGGACTGATCCTGTTGGCGCCGAGTTCGTCGATCTTTCCCGCAGCGGATCTGGCGGCGGACCGCCGCATGTACCTCCCTCTAGTGGCGTTTGCGGCGTGCGCCGCTTTGTGGCTTTCGCAGGCGGACCAGAGAATTGCGCTGGCGCTGATCGCGAGTCTTGGGTTAATCAGCATCCGGCAGTCGATGATCTGGCGGACGGAAGAATCGTTGTGGACCGAAGCGGTGCGCCTCGCGCCGTCGAAGATACGGCCCAGGATCCAGCTTGCGCGCGCGCTGCCGTGGCATCGGGCGATCGTGGTGCTCGAGGAGGCCAAACGTATTGCACCCGAGGATCCGGAGCTGGCATCCGAAGAAGGGAGAGTCCATTTGTCCGCTGCCCGGCCGGAGTTGGCATTGCAGGCTTTTGGCCGGGCGCTGGCGATGCGCCCAGGTGACGCCAAGGCGTTCAATAACCGTGGGGCGGCGCTGTTGGCGCTGGGCCAGAACGATGCCGCGCAGTCGGATTTTGAAGCAGCCTTGCGGCGCGATCCGTGTTTGCTCGATGCGCGGCGGAATCTGCGGACGATCGGATTCGATGACCGCACCAAATATCCATGGCCCGCTTCCTGCTCGAATGCTCCATGACTCTGCCGCGATCGATGGACGAGACGTTTGCCGTCTTTGAGGATCCGCGCAACCTGGCGCGAATTACGCCGCCGTGGCTCAACTTCCGCATCACGACACCGGAGCCGATCGTCATGCGGCAGGGAGCGAATATCGATTACCGGATCCAGTGGCTGGGCCTGCCGATCTCGTGGCGAACGCTGATCACGGCCTACCAGCCGCCTTCGTTCTTCGTGGACCAGCAGGTACAGGGTCCGTATTCGCTCTGGCGGCATCGGCATACGTTCCGCCAGTCGGAAGGCGGAACGGCGGTGGCGGACCGGGTGGAATACGAGCTTCC
>JBDTTK010000558.1:0-3632 GCA_039930685.1 Bryobacteraceae bacterium
TGGCGGACCAGGTTCCAGGTGTTTGGCCAGTCGTAGTAGGTCTTCTTGTCGATGTGGCGCTTCTCGCGCGCGCCGCCATAATAGCCGTCGCCGCCGTTGGCGCCGTCGTGCCAGACCTCGAAAATTGGTCCGTACTGCGTGAGCAGTTCGCGCAACTGGGCGCGGTACATGTCTACGTAGGCAGGGCTGCCATAGCTCGCCGCGTTGCGGTCCCAGGGGGAGAGGTAGACGCCGAATTTGAGCCCCTGACGTGCGGCTGCGGTTGAGATTTCGCGGACGACATCGCCCTGGCCGCCTTTCCATCCACTGCGGCGAACGCTGTGCACAGTGGTTTTCGTCGGCCACAAGCAAAAGCCGTCGTGGTGCTTGCAGGTGAGGATGACTCCGCGCATTCCGCCTGCTTTCAGCGCGCTCACGATGGCGTCCGCATCGAAGGCGGTGGGCGCGAACAGGGCGGGGTCCTCGTCGCCGTAGCCCCATTCCTTGTCGGTAAAGGTGTTGATGGTGAAGTGGAGGAAGGCGTAGGTTTCGAGTGCGTGCCAGGCGAGTTGACGGGCGGAGGGGAGAGGTCCATAGGGCGCGGGCGGTCCGGGGGCAGCGGCAAGGGTTTGAGCGGCGGCTGCCACGGTTAGACCTTGCCGCAAGAAGTCGCGTCTCGGAATCGTCACTGTGATTGCGATGATAGCGCCCTAGTCGACGGTATATCCGGTCTTCGCGATGGTGGCGTGGACGATTTCCGCCTGATGGCCATGCATTTCAAAAATCTGCTGGACGAATCCGCAGACGGCTTCACTGCCCTTCTCGTAGAACACCAGGACGGAGGGTCCGGCGCCGCTGAGGGCGCAACCGAGAAGCCCCGGCGCCCGCAGCTTCGTCATCTGTTCCAGTCCGGGAACCAGCTTGAAGCGATAGGGCTGATGCATGCGGTCTTCGAGGGCGGCGGGGAAGGCACTGGTGGTGCCAGTGAGCAATGCGCCGATCAGGAGGGCGCTGCGCTGCACGTTGAAGACGGCGTCGGCGCGGGAATACGAGTCCGGGAGAACGGCGCGCGCTTCGCTGGTTGGCAGAACGAAGTCCGGCACGACGACCGCGACGTCGTAGCTCGGCGGGAGTTCGAGGCGGACGGCGCGGGCGACTCCGCCGGAGTCGATGGCGCTGGTGACGATCGAGCCGAGAACGCAGGCGGCGACATTGTCGGGGTGTCCTTCGATGCGGGCGGCTTCGTCGAGGACGCGGTGCGGCTTCCAGTTAAGGCCAAGGAGTTGCTCGGCGATGACGACTCCGGCTACGAGGGCGGCGGCGGACGAGCCGAGTCCTTTGCCGATGGGGATGTCGTTGTTGATCTCGAGGCGGATGGGCTCGAGGCCGTAGGGGAACTTCCCTCCCCCGTTGTCGCGGGCGACTTCGAGCGCCGTTTGCCAGATGAGGTTGCCAGCGTCAGTTGAGATCATGTGCGCGTCACGGCCTGCGACGATGATGGCGAGTTCGCGCGCGGGAGAGAAGCGGCACTCCAGATAGATGCCGAGGGCGAGGCCGAGCGCGTCGAAACCGGGTCCCAGATTGGCGCTTGAGGCCGGGACGCGGACCGTGCGCGTAAGGCGGTCCGCGCGGGCTGTGTCAACCATGCGGGATGCGAACCTTTTCGCCGCTCCGGCAAGCATCGTACGCGCTCAAAACAAATTCGAGGGCGCGGTAGCCATCCTCGCCGCCGACCAGCGGCTGGCGGCCTTTCTCGATGGCTTCGCCCAGATCGCGGAACTGGCGTTCGAAGGGAGTCAGCGAAATCGCCATCGGGTCGGAGGAGCCGGAGGCAACGTTGCGTGCGATGGGCGGCGGATCGCCTTCGTCATCGCCTTGGACGTCCCACGAAGTCAGGCGATCGCCGGTGATGATCGCCGAGCCCTTAGTGCCGTGGATTTCGATGTGCTCGGTGTAGCCGGGCCAGAAGGCGGTCGACGCCTGGATGATGCCGGTGGCGCCGTTCGCGAAGCGGAACATGGTGCTGATGGCGTCCTCGGATTCGATCTTGTGGCGGGCTCCGAGGTGCCAGTAGGCGGTGACTTCGTCAATCCGGCCGATGAGCCAAAGCAGCAAGTCGACCTGATGGATGGCCTGGTTGATGAGCGCTCCGCCGCCTTCGGTCGCCCAGCTTCCTTTGATCGGGCGCGAGTAGTATTCCTCGGAGCGCCACCACTTGACGTAGGCGTCGGCTTCGATGATCTTGCCGAGGCGTCCGCCGCGAATGGCTTTGTCGAGGAAGAGGCCGGCGTCGTTGAAGCGGTTCTGGCTGACGACGCCAAACACGATGCCGGCGTTGCGGGCGATGGCGATCATTTCGCGCGCGGTTTCAAGGTTGACGGCGATGGGCTTCTGGACCTGAATGGCCTTTTTGTATTCCGCGCACAGCGTGAAAGGCTGCAGGCGGAAGTCGGGGAACGTGCAAAGATCGACGAGGTCGACTTTGGGATGCTTGACGACGTCCTCCCAGGTAGGACAGAAGTCGCCGCCCCACTTGGCGACAAAGGCCTCGCCGGCTTCCTTGATGATGTTGGTGGAGGCCGCGACCTCCCAGCCGATATTCCGGTAGACTTCCGCGTGTTTATGGGCGATGGCCCCGGTGCCGATGATGCCGACTCGCATAGCTTGAGCGTCCAGTGTAGCGAAGCGAGGGCTTGGCGCGAAGTCTACAGTCCCGTGTCGCCGCAGATGCTGACGTCGATTCCGAGTTCGCGGAACATGGCGGACTTGGCGGTGAGCGCCTTGATTGCGCCTGCCGCGTCCGGCGCATACGCGACGTGGATGTGGTTCGCCTTGTGACGCGCCATCATCTGATCGCGCGACACGCCGTACGTCACGGCGCTCATGAGCGGCCATGGCGGAGTCGTGATCTGCCAGCGGCGCTCCGTTTCTTCCTTGGGAAGGTCGACGACTTTGGCGCGTCCGAGGTCGGCTCTGAGCACTCCATTGTCGACGTAGACGCGGCTCCAGACGATTTCTCCGGGCTTGCTGTTTCCCTTCAAGGTGCCTCCGCCAAGCCGGAAGTACATGGGCGGCTGGCGTTCGCTGCTGGCGCCTTTGTAGCCGCCGACGAAGTGTTCGGCTGGCGCGGCGCCCGAAATCAGGAAGACCCAGACGAACTCGGTCGTGCCGTCGGCGAACGTGTAATCCTCGCCGTAGCGGATGTCGTGGAGCGTGTTCTCGGGCGCGAAACCGAGCTTCCGCCAGACGCGGTTGGTGACCAAAGCGTCGATGCCGGCGCACTCGTCGACTTCGTTGAAGTGCGGAAGCGCCTGGCCCTCGTAAAGCACCTTGCCGTCGGCGCCCTGCACCGGGGGCCGGTCGACGTTGTTGAGGAGGCCTTCGACGAGGTCGGAGGCGGGCGCGAGGTCCTTCAAGCCTTGCTGATACTGGATGCCGATGGTCGCGCAGCCGAAGGCGTCGGCGATCCGGAGCGCGGCGATGTACATCTTGCACTGCTCATGGATCTGCTCGTCGGTGAGGTCGGTTTCGGGATTCGGGCCGATCTTGAACTGAACGCCTTTCGCGTCGAGCCACGCGCGTCCGGCGTGCGCCTCCGCGTCCGGCACATCGCGCATTCCGGCGAAGAGCGCGCTCTGTGACAGGCGTTCCTT
>JBDTTK010000559.1:0-3632 GCA_039930685.1 Bryobacteraceae bacterium
CCGCTCCTTCAGCGTGTAGTAGCCGTTCCCGTTGGGGTTGATGTCGATGTACGGCACGGGTGTGAGACCTCCTGGGAGCAGCAGCGTTGAAGCGAGCCGCGGGATACCATTCTCCGGGCAAGCTGATCGCTGGCGAGTCGTAGATTCAGCGTATGCATCACGGCGCCCGAGCACGTGATCGCGAAATAGAGTTCGAGGTGGCGGTAGGAGTTCCAGCAGAGCGTTCCGACGCGATCGCCGGGCTTGATGCCGAGTTGCTCCATGGCGGCGGCGATCTGGTGCGTCCGGCGATGGAAGTCGGCGAACGTATACCGATGCATTTCGCCGTTGGGCATCTTGCTGGCGATTTCCTTCTTGGGAAACAGCCGGGCCGCGCGCTCCAGCACGTGGGGGAGCGTCAACGGGTAATCCATCATGAGGCCGCGCATAGTGGGTAAGGACCAGTGTAGTGCGCTCGATCGGGTCGCCGTGTCTGGCGAACGCGGCCGCTATGAGACTGTGTATCCAGCGTCGACGGCGATGTCGGCTCCAGTCATGTTGCGCGACTCGTCGGAAGCGAGCCAGAGGATGACGCGCGCGATCTCCTCTGGAAGCGCCATGCGTTCGAGTGGATCTTTGGCCGGGTCGGCGCCGCCGAGCGCGTCCCAGGCGCCGGCCTCGCCGTGCTTGGCCGTGAGTTCCTCGAAGAAGGCCATCGCCTTCCACATGGGTGTGACGACCCCGGCGGGCGACACACTATTGACGCGAACGTTCTTGGGTTTGGCTTCGAGCGCGGCAACCTTCACGAGCATTCGCAGAGCGGCCTTGCTGGTGCAGTATGCGGCGGCGCCCGCGGCGGGCTTTACGCCCGAAGCCGATCCGACGAGGATCACGGAACCGCCCGCCTCCATCGTGTCGAGGGCGTAGCGGAGGCCCAGGAATTGGCCGTCGAGATTGACGCTGAGCACGCGGCGCCAGTCCTCAAGCGACGTCGTGGCAAGCGGCGCGCCGTGCGAAATTCCGGCGCAGCCGACAAAGATGTGAACGGGGATTGGCTGGGTGGCGCGGAGCGCCGACCAATGCTGTTCGCTGGTCACGTCCAAGGCGACCGCGGTTGCGCCGGGGAGATCCGCTATCGACTCGCGAAGCAATGCCTTATTCCGGTCCGCGGCGAGGATCGACGCGCCCTCGGATGCGAGCAGCCGCACCGTCGCCAGTCCGATGCCGGAGGCGGCTCCCGTGACAAGCGCTCTTTTCCCCGAAAATCGTAAGGTCGTCATCTGTCCTGCCAGGCAGATTGGATTTTTGCGCTTCGGGATTCGGCGGCGCGGGTGGGTATCATGGTCGAGGTGCCTCTCCGCCTTTATAGCGCGCTCGTGGCGTTTGCCGCCATCTCGGTGATGGCTGCTTTTACGTTGGAAGGGCAGTTTCGGATCGCGGTATGGATCTTAATGGCGGGGCTCGCACTGAAGACCTGGTTAGCCAGTAAGCTACCGAAACCCTGAGGGGTACTGCGAGCGCAAGCCTCGCAAACCCAGCGGCTTAGCCCCCAGCTGGGGTTGCTAATCCCCTAATCTTCCGGAGCGCAAGCACGACTGATGTACTAAGGCAAACCCCGCTAGGTCGGCTACTTTTGAATCCGGCTTAAGGTGAAACGCCAAGATACTTAGTACCCCCTCCGACCTTACTCTGCTTGGTAGCAGGTCTCGCGGTTAGAGGCAGCAAGTGGGGGCAAGCGTTGTTGGTGTCAAACAGACGACGCCCAAACCACTAGTACCGTTTCAGTAATAGTTTGTTTCCGTCTCGATCGGCCGATGCTCAGCGGCTCGCGGGACGGCATAGGAGCCGTGTCCTTAACGTTGCGTCCTTCGGGCGTTGCAGAAAGGAACACAGGTTTCAATTTGAAACAGGAAGTGGTCGTGATGTTGTTTCAATTTGGGATTGATGTTAGCTCGCGAAATTTCTTGGCCACCCTCGCTGCAGATGCAGATCAGAGGGAACACTCTGGCGGTGCGGCAAAAACTTGCCGCGTTTCCAATGTGTTAGGCGGCAATCACAATCTACAGAATCTATCGGCGGATCAGCTAAAAGTCTTGAGGCTTACGCGTTGGTCACCGGCTTGCATTCTCTATTCGCGTCAGACGGCGAGTAAGACAAACGCTGTCAGCCAGGTTTGGAGAGGGTAACCAAAAGTCATGAGAAGCTCAGCTACTGCCACTGCGACCGCCACTGCCACAGTCATACAGCCGATGGTCGCCCAGGCATCTTCGAAGTTGAATCGCCGCGATCATGTCGTGCTCGAGCATCTGCCGCTCGTCAAAGCGATCGCGGTGCGGGTTCACGAGAACCTGCCTGTACATGTGGACCTCGACGATCTGGTGCACGCCGGTATTCTAGGCCTGTTCGATGCGGCCAGCAAGTTTAATCCCGAAAAGCAGGTTGCCTTCTCCAGCTACGCGAAGCATCGCATCAAGGGCGCGATCCTCGACAGCCTCCGCCAGCTGGATTGGGCGTCCCGCGACCTCCGCCGCCGTCACAAGCAAGTCGAAGCCGCCACCCGCGATCTGTCCGCCGAACTGCAGCGCGCGCCAACGGAACTCGAAATCGCACAGAAGCTGGGCCTCGATGTCGAGCGCTGGCGCCAGATGATGGTGGACCTGCGGAATGTCGGGCTGGTCTCCGCATCGACTCGCGCGACCGAACACGAAGACCTTCCCGCGCCCGATTTCCCCGGAAAGCCCGAAGCGCAGCCCGACTCCATCTGCGCCCGCGAGCAGCTCCGCAGCGTTCTTGGCGACGCCATGAAGACCCTGCCCGAACGCTATCAGAAGGTCGTCACGCTGTACTACTCGAACGAAATGACGATGAAAGAAATCGGGGGCGTCCTCGGCATCAACGAAAGCCGCGTCTCGCAGATCCACAAGTCGGCCCTCGAGAAGATGAACCTGTCGCTGCAGGCGAACGGCATCCGCAACAGTCACGCATTCTAAGCAAGGCTCTGCGCGAAGCAGAGCAAATTCCACCCCTTGTACGGGCCGGTCCGCAAGTTGGACCGGCCCTCTCTTTTCAGGAACCCTATTTTGCAGCCTGCGAGCCCGCCATCTGGCGCATTCGCCAATCTGAGTTCGTCACCGCTTCGCTCGGTGCCCCTCGAGTGGATAAATTGCGCTCCATCGTTGGCGTCAGTTCTATGCAAAGAAAAAGGGCAGGCCTTTCGGCCTGCCCTAAGCAAGGATCGGGAAAAATCCTGTTTATCGCGCCGCGAGCAAGGCTCGCAAGTGGCGTGCCCGCTCCGGCGACCGGAGCTGGCGAAGGGCCTTGGCTTCGATCTGGCGGATGCGTTCCCGCGTGACGTCGAACTGCTGGCCGATCTCCTCGAGCGTATGCTCGCGCTCGCAGCCAATGCCGAAGCGCAGCCGGATCACTTTCTCCTCCTTGGGAGAAAGCGTCTTGAGGATGTTCGCCGTCTCATCGCGGACGTTCGTATCGATGACGGCGTCAACGGGGGAACCAACCCAGCGGTCTTCGATGAGATCGCCGAGGGCGGATTCGCCGTCGCGGCCGACGGGGGTTTCGAGAGACACCGGATCGCGCGAGATGGTCTTCAGCTTCTGGACCTTCTCCACGGGGATGTCCATGCGGCGGCTGATCTC
>JBDTTK010000560.1:0-3631 GCA_039930685.1 Bryobacteraceae bacterium
TGCGGGCGATCGATGGGATGGCGCGAAGCTGGATGCCGAGACGAGCAACGGCGGCGTGTCGCTGCGCGTTCCGGAGCGTTATTCGGCGAGGGTGGAGACGGGTACGGTCAACGGAAACCTGAAGCTCGACATCCCGGTGAGCGTAAAGGGCGATATCAGCAAGCGGCTGTCGTTCGATTTGGGTTCCGGCGGTCCGATGGTGCGGGTGGTGACCACGAATGGCGGCGTGACGATCCGCAGGAGTTAGTTCCGAAGTCTTTGTGTGTGGGAGTGAAGGCGCGGAGAGCAGAGATGCTCACCGCGCCTTTTTGTTTACTTGCTCTCGGCGGCCTTCTGAAGCCGCGCGAGCGTCGGCTCCAGGCGTCCGCCGTCGTGGCACGACTGGCAGACCAGGCTGGTCTTGGCCGCGACGGCCGGATTCTCTTTCCACTTGGCGGCGCGGGAGGCGTAGGGCGTGCCCGCGAGGAGGGTCGTCATCTTATCGAGAAAGGCTGTCATCTCTTCCTCATGGCCCGTCCGCTGAGCGGATTGCGCCATTCCGCCGAGCATCTCGCCTTTGAGGTGAAGGGGGAGCTGTTCGACGGCGGGCATCTGCGCTTTGGCGAGGATGGAATAGCACTGGTACGCTTTCGCCCAAGCGGCGGCGCGATACTGTTCCGGCAGGCGGTCCGCGAAGAGGCCGTAGGATCCGCCCATCGCCGCGAAGACGCCGGGATCTTTCATGCCGAACGTCTCGGCTTCCGCGAACAGCTTCAGCGTCTTGGCATACTGCGATTCAAATTCGTCCATTCGATTCGCCTTCAATGCCGTGACGGCCCGAAAGAGAGCGGATCCCCCTTGCCACGCGAGCACCGAACCGCGCTCGGCGGGCCTGGATTGCAGGACCTCATCCAGTTTCTTTTCACCTTGCGCGAACCGGTCCATATCGTTCGCCATCCATCCCGCGAAGATGTCCTCGCGGACGTACGTGTGGATGGTTATCTTCGGGTTGATTTCGGCGGACGCGACAATCGCGACCAGGAGCGGGAGAAGGATTCGGAGGGTCATGAGGAAAGCTTACCCGACTTTGGGTCGAATTTGGGTGTGAAACAGCGGACACGGTATTGGCTCTAGGTCGACTATCCTGTTGACACCCCGTACCGCAATCGCATACCTTCGGGCATTGGCATTGCGGTGTATTCGGCCGCGGACGCTCCACCCTAAACTATGGATCCCAGCGAACAGCGGCAACTCCTGGAACGGATGGACGCGATGTCCGCCGCTCTGGCCGGACTCGTCCGGCGGATGCAGGCGATGGAGAACCGCCTGGCCTCGATGGAAGGCGCGTCCGCGGTTCAGCCGCCGGTGCAGTACCAGGCCGACGCTTATGCGCCGCCTCAGGAGTTCGCGCCGCCGTATGTTCCGGAGCAACCGCAGGCGCCCTACCAGGAGCCGGTCGCCAGCTACGTCGAACAGCCAGTAGCCTATCAGCAGCCATTTGATCCGCACTATGTTCCGGAAGCGGCGGCTGCCGCCATGCCGCGCGAGGAACAGAATCTCGAGAGCCGCGTCGGGCTCACGTGGTTAAATCGCATCGGAGTTGTGACGCTGATTTTCGGCGTTGCGTTCGCGTTCAAATACCTAGTCGATAACGAGTACATCGGTCCGACGGGGCGGGTGATCCTGGGCATCGCCGCCGCGTTCGGCGCTCTATTCGGCGGGGACATCCTTTGGAATCGCGGCCAGAAGATCTTCGCGCAAGGCATTAGCGCGCTCGGCGTCAGCATCCTCTATCTGTCGTTTTACGCGACTTTTGAGTTTTACAAGCTCGTACCGGTGCAGGTTGCGTTTGTCCTGATGGTGCTGACGACCGTCATCGGAACGCTGCTCGCCGTCCGCTACAACTCGGTGGCGTTGTCCACGCTCTCGCAGATCGGCGGGTACATGACGCCGATCAGCCTCAGTACCGGACAGGACGCGCCCGTAACGCTGTTCTCGTATCTGACGCTGCTCAATGTGGGGGCGGTCTGGTTGGGGCGGCGGCAGAAGTGGCGGCTGCCGGGTTTCTTTGCGCTGATCGCCAGCAGCCTGATCTATACCGCGTGGGGCGCCGACCACTTGCGGGCGGAAAAGCGCCTCTACGCTGCCGTCTTCACGGGTGTGAACTACGTGTTGTTTGCGCTGAGCGGGCAGACGTTCCTCGCGGGCGCGGCGCAGGTTCTTGCGGCATGCAGTGTCTATGCGATCTGGAAGTCGGAGCCGGCAACCATGTTGTATGCGCTGCTCGGCTTGACGGCGGCGGGCGGCCTGTTCGCCGGAGCGGAGCGCAAGCCCGGTCTTCTCGCTGCGACCTTCAGCTCGTTCTGGTTCGTGATTCTGATGCGTGCCGGCGAGGGAAATCAGCAAATTTACGTCGGGGAGAACTTCATCGTTCTCACCGCTGCCTTCCTTGCATTTCTGGGCTGGTGCTACTGGTGGATACGGGTAGCCGGCAAGGCGCCCGGTCCGATTGTTCTGACGACGCTGGCGCTCGACGGGATCTTGTATTTCGTCTTCGCGTACACGCTCATTGAAGTCCAGTACAAAGGACTCGCCGGGCTCTTGTCGGCAATGGTGGCGGCGACGTACATCGGCCTCGGCTGGATGCTCTGGAATTCGGCGGTGGAATCGCGAGAACAGATCCGCAATAGCGCGCTGCTCGCGGCCGTCATGGCGCTGACGTTTTTGACGATTGCGGTGCCGGTGCAGTTCAGCGCGTGGCGCATTACGCTGGCGTGGGCCATGGAAGCGGCCGCGCTGGCGTGGATCGCCAAGCGGCTGGCGGCTCCGAGGCTGTACTGGTTTTCGACGCTGATGCTGGTGCTGGTGGCGCTGCGCATCTATGGCGTCGATGCGTGGTCGCTGAACGGCTCCGAGCCCTATTTGCAGCTGGTCAACGTGCGGTTTTTCATCATGCTCACCGGCGCGGCGGCGTTCTGGCTCTGCGCGAAATTCTTTCCGCGGAACCAGTTCGCCGCGAGCCTGTATTGCTTTGGCCACTTCATTCTTTGGAGCGCGCTTGCGATTGAAGTTTGGGATTTTGCCAATCGGTCGGCAGGCGCGGGGCGCGTGAACGACTTCAATCTCGTTGGGCAGTCGATCCTCCTCGCCGTCTATGGAGTGGTTCTCGTCGCGATTGGCGTCGCGACGCGGACGGTGATCAATCGGCTGCTTGGCCTCAGTGCGCTCGGCATGGTGATTTTGAAGTTGTATTTCGTCGATATTTGGGAACTCGGACGGGCATTTCAGGTGGTGGCGTTCCTGGGCCTCGGCGTGCTGCTGGTCGTCACGTCATATTTGTACTCGCGTTACCGGGATAAAATTGCCAGAATCTGGAAAGATGATCCTTCGATCTCGTAGTCTCGTCCTGTTGCTGGCGGCCTGCGCGATGCTGCGCGGCGACTTCGCGCCCGGCGATTGGAAGCTGCGCCGGGCGATCCTCGGCGACGCCAACGGGTTGACTTCGATTCGACTGGACCGGGCGGTCTATGCGGGATCCGAAGCAAACCTTTCGGACCTGCGGGTGGTCCGCGATGGCCGCGATCTTCCATACGTCATCGAGACGGTCACCGAAGCGGTGCTTCTCGAGCGCCGCCGAGGATCGGTGATTGAC
>JBDTTK010000561.1:0-3618 GCA_039930685.1 Bryobacteraceae bacterium
GAAGTTTGCGGACCTGGGTCTGCTCATCGTCGATGAAGAACAACGCTTTGGCGTTCGGCACAAGGAACGTCTGAAACAGATGCGCGCCAATGTGGACGTCCTGACGATGAGCGCCACGCCGATCCCTCGCACTCTGCACATGTCCCTCCTCGGCCTGCGAGACATGAGCGTGATCGAGACTCCTCCTAAGGATCGGCTGGCTGTCCATACCGTCGTCGCGCACTTCGGACCCGACCTCGTCAAGACCGCCATCGAGCAGGAACTGTCCCGCGGCGGGCAGGTCTACTACATCCATAACCGCGTCGAAACCATCTTCGAGCAGGCTGGGATGATCCGCGAACTGGTCCCTGACGCTCGCATCAGCGTCGGCCACGGCCAGATGGGCGAAACCGAACTTGAAAAAGTCCTGCTCGGGTTCATGCGGCACGAATACGACGTCTTCGTGTGCACCACGATCGTCGAAAACGGTCTCGACATCCCCCTCGCCAATACCATCCTGATCGACCGCGCGGAGCGCTACGGACTCTCCGAGCTGTATCAGTTGCGCGGGCGCGTCGGACGCTCCAACCGCCGCGCGTACGCCTATCTCATGGTTCCTCCTGATAAGGAACTGACCGAAGTCGCGCGCAAGCGCCTCGCAGCGCTCCGCGAATTCTCGGACCTCGGCGCCGGCTTCAAAATAGCGGCCCTCGACCTCGAACTGCGCGGCGGCGGCAACCTCCTCGGCGGCGAACAGCACGGGCACATCGAAGCGGTCGGCTTCGACATGTACATCCGCATGCTCGAGGAAACGGTTCGCGAGCTTAAGGGCGAAGAAATTCCGCTCGAAGTCCACTCCAATCTGAACCTGGGACTGGACATCCGCATTCCTTCCGAATACATCGCCGACGAGCAGCAGCGGCTCCGCGCGTATAAGCGGATCGCCGATACGAATGAAGAAGACAAGGCCACTCGCCTGCGCGACGAACTCGCCGACCGCTACGGGCCGCCCCCCGACTCGGTGCTCCAACTCGTCGACTTCGCCCTCCTCAAGGCCGCCGCGCAGCGCACCGGTATCGAAGCGATCGATCGTCGCGCCGGGTTCTTGAACGTAAAGTTTCACGAAGCGTCACGAGTCGACCCGCAGAAGCTGATGACGCTCGTCGCCTCGAAGCCGGGCGCTCAGTTTTCGCCTGCCGGACTTCTCAAGCTGCCGATTTCCGGTAAGGAATCCTCGGCGGAAATGCTGGCGACGCTGCGCGATTACTTGAACGCCTTAGCCCCATAAGCCCACTGCCGTCAAAAAGGCCCTTCGATTGCAATTACGGAAGTGCCCGCGAAGTATTCGCAATTTCACTCCCGTTGATCCTCTGTAACTGTATGAATCTAAAACACCTACTGATGCTTCTACCCCATGGCTCCTGGCACCGCGCAACCGGAGGTGTGCCTTCCACGCACAGTGCCACCTGGACTCCCAAGATCGCATCTACCTTAGTAGGGCCTTATACTCGGTATATGCGGAATATTGCACTCTTTGCTGTCCTCGGGACCCTTGCGGCAGGCGTTTCCTCGCAAGCTGCCGAAATCCGGCTGGTCGAAGAGATCATTGCCAAAGTGAATGGCGATATCATCACCCGCGGCGAGACAGAAAAGCTGCATCACCAGATCGAAGCCGATTTGCGCCAGCAGAACCTTACTGGCCAGCGCCTCACCGAAGCCTTGGCCACCCGTGAAAAAGACATCCTCCGCGAACGCATTGACCAGTTGCTCCTCATCCACAAAGCCAAAGAGCTGAGCATCAACGTGGATCCCGAAGTGTCGAAGTACCTTGCCGACATGCAGCGGCAGTTCAAGATCGCCGATCCCGACAAGTTTCAACAGTTCGTCCGCGAGAATGCGGGCATGCCGTTTGAAGACTACAAGAACGACTACAAGAACTCCCTCCTCACCAACCGCGTCATCCGGCAGGAGGTCGGTGGCCGGATCAACATTCCGAAAGACGACTTGAAGAAGTATTACGAGGAGCACAAAGAAGAATTCAAGCGCGAGGAGAAGGTGTACATCCGCGAGATCCTCGTTTCGACCGAAGGCAAGCCTCCCGCCGAAGCGGCGCTCCTCCAGAAGAAAGCGACCGATCTTTCGGTTCGCGCCAAGAAGGGTGAGAAGTTCCCTGAATTGGCGCAGCAGAACTCCGACGCCGTCACCGCGCAGCAGGGCGGCGCGCTGGACGCATTCTCTAAGGGGCAGTTGAAGCCTGAACTCGAAGCTAAGGTCTGGGATCAGCCGCGCGGCTACGTCACCGATCCGATCAAAGTCGACGCCGGCTATCTCATCCTTAGAGTCGAAGAGCACACCAAAGCCGGCCAGGCCACCTTCGAAGAGGTCGAGAACGAGGTCCAGGAAAAGTTGTTCATGCCGAAGATGGGACCCGCGGTCCGCGAATATCTCACCAAACTCCGCCAAGACGCCTTCCTCGAGATCAAAGCAGGATATGTGGATAGTGGCGCCGCGCCGAACAAGAACACCACCTGGAGCGATCCCGCCCAGCTAAAACCCGAGACCGTGACCAAGGCGGAAGTCGCCAATCAGACGAGGCACAAGAAGTTCCTCTGGATTCCGATTCCCGGCACGAAAACGCAGAACACGAAAGCTTCCTCGTCGAAATGAAATCTCCGTACGTCGCGGATTTGCAAGCCAACCAGGTCGCGACCACCGTCCTGCTCGTAACTCACAAGGATATCCGCCAAAAGCGGACCGGCGAATCCTATCTGTCCCTCACACTTGCCGACCGCACCGGCGAGTTGGACTCCAAGATGTGGGACAACGCGGCCGAAGTCATGGAAACGTTCGAACGCGACGACTTTGTCCGCGTCAAAGGCGTTCTCCAGGTCTTCCAAAATCGGCCCCAATTCACAATCCATAAACTACAGCGCGTGGACGCCTCCGAGCAGGACCTGGCCGACTACCTGCCTGCCTCCAAACGCGATCCCGCGGAAATGTGGGCCGAATTGCAATCGCGCATCGGTTCAATCGCCAATCCGCATCTGAAGGCGCTTCTCGATTCCATCTTTTCCGATCAGGCGATCGCGTCGGCGTACCGGAAAGCGCCCGCCGCCAAGCAAATTCACCACGCGTGGCTCGGCGGACTCCTCGAGCACGTCCTCTCGCTCGCCGCCCTCGCCGACCTCACCGCCGCGCACTACCCGGTGGTGGACCGCGATCTCCTGCTGACCGGCGTCGTCTTGCACGACATCGGAAAGATCTATGAACTCGGCTATGAGCGGAGCTTCTCCTATACGGTCGAAGGCCAGTTGCTGGGACACATCGTCATTGGCGCGCAACTCGCGGATGAACACATTCGCCGCCTCCCGGACTTCCCACCCAAGCTTCGCCTGCTCGTCCAACATCTGATCCTCTCGCATCACGGCGAAATGGCCTTTGGTTCGCCCAAGGTTCCCCTGTTCCCGGAAGCGATGCTGCTGCACCACCTGGACAACATGGACTCGAAGATGGAAGCCATGCGCTCCCTGGTCGCCAACGACAAAAACGTCGCAGGCGTCTGGACCGCGTTCAACTCCGCTCTCGATCGCAGCGTTTTGAAGAAGGAGACCTGGCTAAAGAGCTCCCCGGCCTCCTCCC
>JBDTTK010000562.1:0-3609 GCA_039930685.1 Bryobacteraceae bacterium
GCATCGACAGTCTGGAAAGGGCACCTGACGTTCGGGCTCGTTTCGTTCCCGATTAAGTTGTTCAGCGCGGCACGTGGAGAAAGCGTCAGTTTCAACCAACTTCACAAAGCGGATGGATCCCGCGTCAAGCAGGTGATTTTTTGCCAGGCCGAGGACAAGCCAATCCCACGCAGCGAAATCGTGAAGGGCTACGAGTACGAAAAAGACCGCTATGTGACGATCGAGGACGAAGACATCAAGAAGGTCGCACCCTCTACGGCCAAGGTCATGGAGATCCTCGAGTTTGTGAAGGGCGAGCAGATCGATCCGATTTACTACGAAACGTCTTACTACATGGCGCCGGACGAGGCGGGCGAAAAGCCGTACGCGCTGCTCTTCGAGTCGCTGCGTAAGTCGGGTTACTGCGGAGTAGCGAAGATCGCGATGCACAATCGCGAGCACATTGTGATCCTGCGGCCGGGCAAGAATGGCGTGCTGCTGCACACGATGTACTTCAACCACGAGATCCGTCAGGTGGACGAGTTCCGCACGAACCTCGAACTGGTGAAGGAGAAGGAACTGGCGCTGGCCAATATGTTGATCGAGACGCTGGCGGCGGAATTTGAGCCGGCGAAGTACAAGGACACGTTCCGCGAGAACATTCTGGCGATGATCGAGGCGAAGAAGGAAGGCCAGGAAATCGTTGCAGCTCCGGAACCAGCGCAGCACAAGGTGGTCGACATTCTTGAGGCGCTGAAAGCGAGCCTGGCGATGGCGAAGAAGCCTGCGGCGTCGGCTCCGGCGGCAACGCAGTCGGCAACGGAGATTACGACGAAGGCGCCGCGAAAGCGAAAGGCGAGCGGCGGGTAACTGGCGAGTCCGTGTGACAAATGCTGATCACGGACTTATTCGTCCTGCGACCGAGGAGCGCGACCTTACGTTCGCGCCCCAGAGAGTAGGGCTTCGGCGTAGAGGGCGCCTTCGGGCGTGTCCTCGTGCTTGAAGAAGACGAAGACGTCGCGGCCGCCGGAAACGAGGCTGTTCACGCGCTCGGAGACTTCGGCGCGTTCCTCTGCTGAGTATTCCGTTTTTCGAAGACGCAGGTAGACGAAGTTTGCGGTGAGGACGTGCGGCACCTCGAACTTGTCGGATTCAGCCAGGCAGAGTGCGACTCCGTGCATCTCGAGAAGCTTGTAGACGCCATCCGTCAGCCACGATGCATTCCGAAATTCGAACGCGCACCGGATTTCCTTGGGGACGTGATCGAGGAAGGCGGCCAACAATGGTTCGTCGACTTTGAAGTTGGGTGGCAACTGGAAAAGCACCGGACCCAGGCGGCGCGTGGCGCGAAGAGGGTCGATGGCCTTGAAGAAGACGTCGATGAATGGATTCTCCTTCAGGCGCTGGATGTGGGTCAGGTTCTGGTGTGCCTTGGTGGCGAAAAGGAATCCGTCGGGCGTTTGCGCGACCCAATTTTCGAGCGTTGAGGCCGAAGGAAGATGGCGAAAGGTGTAGTTAATTTCGACGGCGTTCAGGCGAGTCGCGTAGTGTTCGAGGAATTTCTTTTGCGCGAGCTTTTCGGGGTAGAAAGCCGGTTTCCATGCCGGATACGCGAAGCCGGAGGTGCCTGCAAAGAGTTTGGCCATAGCAAAGACCTCATTCTATCCGTCAAGTGGATCGTGTCGCTCGATGGTTATCAGGAAAAGGGAAGCAAGCCGGGCGACAGGGAGTCACGGACCTTGACGGTCGGGGTTCGAACGTGTCTCTCGACGCGATCTGCGTTATGCGACGACTTTGAAGAGCTGGCGGCGGCGTTCGGCCCAGATGTCGGAGCCGAAGATGCGAGGACCGGCTTCGATGAGGCGCGGGAGCAGGTAGAAAACCGTCGCAGGGTTCCAAAGCTGGCCCTCGCGGTTGCGAAGGCCCTCCTTGTTGAGCTCGATGGCAACGCCAGACAGCGGCTTGTCGAGCACAATCCACTCCATCACCCGAATGAGGATGTGCATTTCGGCCGGGTCGTCTTCGAGGTGCTTTCCGTCAGCGGCGATCTTCAAGCCGTAGGGAATCTCAACGTATTGATCGGGTCCACGCGCCATAATCCGGTCTTACGAGCACGCGGGTTGCCAAGCTAAGTTATTGCTGGTGCCGGAAGCGGACAGCGATGGATGTTCGCTCGTGGGACGATTCGTGCGGAGCCGAACTTGTTCCTTTGGTATTCGCATCTGTACTCCTGAGACTTAGGCGACGATGACGCCGCGACACTCTCCGAAGCCGATTCCGCGGAATCCAGGGCGGTCGCAAAAGCCGCTGATGGTCACTTCGTCCATGTCTTCGAGGAATTTTCGGGATTCGCCGGAAGGAAGTTGCAACGGCTCAGTACCACGCCAGGTGAGTTCGAGGAGACAGCCTCGCGCGTCCTTCCCTGGTCCGCTGACGGTGCCCGATCCGAGCAGATCACCCGGACGAAGGTTACAGCCGTTCGAGGCGTGATGCGCGATCATTTGCGCGAATGTCCAGTACATGTCGCGGAAATTCGCGAACGAGAGACGGATCGGGTTGAGGTTGGCGTGACGCATCCTAACGCTAGAGAGCGAGACGGTCAGCGAGAGGTTGAAGCCTCCTTGCGCATGATCTTGAGGATCATCGAGATAATCGAGCGGTTGGGGATCGGCGTCGGGCCGGACGAAGCGAGGGACGCGGAATGGAGCGAGTGCCTCGGCGGTTACGATCCAGGGCGAGATTGTGGTGGCGAAGCTCTTGGCGAGAAACGGTCCGAGTGGCTGATATTCCCAACGTTGAATGTCGCGAGCCGACCAGTCGTTCAGCAGGCAGAGGCCAAACAGGTGGTCCTCGGCTTCGGCGATGGGAACGGGGCTGAACAGAGGATTGTACTGGCCGATGAATGCGCCGACCTCACACTCATAATCGAGCTGGGAACTGCGGCCAAAGACCGGAGGGAGGGTATTGCCGTGTTGAATCTGGCCGTGCGGACGGCGAATGGCCGTGCCGCTGGCGACGACTGACGATGCGCGTCCGTGATAGCCAATGGGGACGTACTTGTAGTTCGGCAGCAACGGGTTGTCGGGCCGGAACATTCCGCCAACATTGGTCGCGTGGAACACGCTCGCGTAAAAATCCGTGTAGTCGCCGATCGTGGCGGGCAGCAGCATGGTGCAATCAAGTTGCGGGTGCAGGGGCAAATCCGCGGCTTGCGAGTCTTTGCGGAGAAGGCGACTGAGTTGAAGGCGCAGGCCGCTCCAGATTTCGGGCGTCAGCGACATGAGCCAGTTCAGAGTGACCGACTGGCAAGCGCCGGCCGCCGGCCCGGTGATCAGGCCAGTCTCGGCACAGGCGCGAAGGTCGAGAATCTGGTCGCCAATGGCGGATCCGATACGCGGCTCTCCGTCCGGCAAGGCGAAGACGCCGAGCGGCAGGTTCTGAATCGGAAATCGTGCGTCCTCGAGATTTGCCGATGCGACGGACGAGGTCAGATCGGGATCGTGGGTTTCGTTAAGGGCGTACATGAAGTTTATTGGCTTGCGGGTAAGATGCCCAACGCCTGGAGATCGGTGATCGGCTCTTCAAAGGAGCACGATCCAAACGAAATGGCGAAGCGTTGGCGGATGTTCT
>JBDTTK010000563.1:0-3605 GCA_039930685.1 Bryobacteraceae bacterium
CAACGGGTTTAAGGAAGAACGCAAACGACTGCACGTTGATCTTCGCGCGCGCGGTCTCGTAGTAATCCTCCGACGGCACCGCCACGAAGTCTTCCACTCCGGCCTTCAGCCCTCGAATCTCGAACGCCACTTGCTGCTCACCCGCCGCGATCGTCACGGTCGCTGGAGCACTCGCCACGCCGTTTGGAGTCCGCAACGTGAACACGACATCCTTCCCCGCGTTGTATTGCAGCGAAATCACCGCCTTCGCGGTCTGGTTCTGAACCACCCCCAGCGCCGGACTCCCATTGAACTGCACCGCGAGCTTCAACCCGGTTTCCGCCGTCGCGCGATTGCCGGTGACGCGCGCGTAGTATTCCGGGAATTGCGCGCGATATTTCTCCACCTGTGCGATCTGATCTGTCGTAGGCGGCGTGCCTTTCGGATAAACCAGGATGAACGCGAATCGGTAATTCCGCTGGGCGACCGTGGCATCGGGTGTCCGCCGCCCTGCCACCGCGATCACGTCCTGCACCCGCACATTCCTGCGTGTCCCGTCGAAAGCGACACCCAACTGCGGAGGCCGTGAATTGCCGCCGCCGGCAGTGGGATCGGCGACCCAGAACGTATCCGGCACCTCCTCCGCCGCGCGCAGTCCCATCAGGTATTGATCGAGCGGCGAATACTGCTGCACCGTACCCGTCGAGGCAAACTGCGGGCTCGCCGGCGAATAATCCGTGAGGCGGTTGCCCTCGAGTAGCGAAGCCTCCGAGTTATAGAAAAAACTCCAATGCACATCACCGCGCCCAAGCATCGGCTTGGCAGTCGGGTTCAGCGGATCTTTGACGCTGACAAAGGCGAGGAACAGGTGGCCCGCTTCGTGCCCAAGGATCGACAGCGGCGTATCACCTACGGATCCGCGGGCAGGCACCGTCGCATTGGGATCGAGCGGATACTGCGTCGTGTAGCCCATGTGCAGCACCGCCTGCAGCCGCTTCGGCGAACCATACCCTGGCCCGTCGGCCACCGGCGTGTCGCCATACCCCGACCGGTCGTTGCGGACCGTGAACTCCTGTGCGACCGCACCCGGCGACGGTGGAATATTCATCGTGTTGTAGATCACCAGGTAGTCAAAGGCATCCTGGTGCAACTCGTAAAACTTCTGCGACACCGCGACCACGTCGATGGCGTTTGAGCTCGAAAACCGCTCGCCGACCGCACCCGCGAACTCCTCGCTGCTGCCAGTCGCCAGGCTGATCAGCGAAGCGGCGGGCACCAACGCTCCGGGTGAAATTCCCACAACGGCTTCCGTCGCATCGATTCCATGAAACGCCATGTCGATGACGCCATCCGCCGCGAGCCGCACCTGGAACGTTTCGCCCTTCCCGAAGCCGAAGCTTGCATACACCGGAACCGCCGCCCAGGTGATCACCACTCGCCCGGCTTCGACCTTAACGCGCACGCCCGCCGGGTCCGCGGCGACCGAAGGATCGAGGTCCGCAAACAACGGCGCGATGCGCGGCAGTGTCGAAGAAAACCGGCCAAAGCTCAAGTCGGACGGCCCCGGATCTGCCGCGCCGAACGTCAGGTTGCCATCGGAATTGACGTAGATCTGCGTATAGCTCTTGCCAAAGAACGGAAACGCGAACGGCAGATTAACCGAGACTGACTCCTGATCGCCGATCGACAGCCGGCCTCCTGCGTCCGAGGCAGCGGCATCGTAGGAATCCGCCGAGACGGCAAATGTGTACTTCGAAGCCGCCGCATCCACGGGCCGGAAGGTTACCGTCCGATTGTCCAGTCCGAACGGGTTCCGCTTACCGACCGTGCCGCCCTGGTCGTCCATCAAAACGATATCGCCCGCGTCGGTTACCGTCGTTCGATCCGGAGCAGCCGCCGCGGCCGCCGGACTCATCGCGGAACGGATTCGCCTCCTCAACTCGCGATGCCGCTCGTGCAGAAACCGCTCTTCCCGGGATGCCGAGGCGCCGGTGCCGCAGACTTGTTCGGGCTGCCGACCGAACACGGCCGCACCGAATGCCAGCGCCAGCAGGGCCAAGGAACAAGCCAATCGCGAAACGCGTTGTTTGGTAAGGAGGGAACGCAGGCGAACGGCGCAATGCAAACAGCTCATAACGATCGACAATAATAGTGTAACGTTGGGCCGCGTCCGCCCGTTTCATTGACGCTCGCTCGACCGGAAAGGTACCTCAAAACGCAGATGCAGTATTGCACGAAATGCGGATTCGCCCTCGCGCCGGACGCCCGATTCTGTCCGAACTGCGGCTTACCCCTCGGAGCTCCCGCGCCGTCGGCCGGGCTTGCCGCTCCGCCGCTCGACTTCACCATTCAGGGCAGCAACCTGCAGATCGCGCGGATCCGCCTCCAGCCTGGTCAGGAACTCTACGCCGAAGCCGGCAAGATGATCTACAAGACACCGAACGTCACCTGGGAAACCCGCATGAGCGGCGAAACCATCGGAGAAAAGCTGTGGGGCGCGTTCAAGCGAAAGCTAATGGGCGAATCCCTCTTTTTGACCTACTTTCATTCCACTTCGCCGGGAGAAATCGGATTCGCCGGCAGCTATCCCGGAAAAATCCAGCACTTCCATCTCGCTCCGGGGCAAAGCGTAATGGTGCAGCGCGACAGCTTCCTGTTCGCCGAAGCCAGTACGCAGTTGAACATCGCGTTCGTCAAAAAGCTGGGTGCCGGATTCTTCGGCGGCGAAGGCTTCATCCTCGAGAAACTCACCGGACCCGGCAGCGTCTTCATCCACGCCGGCGGCGACCTTGTCGAATTCGATCTGAAGCCGGGAGAGATGCTGCAAGTTGAAACCGGCTGCATCGTCGCTTTCGACGAACGCGTCCAGTACGACATCCAATTCGTCGGCGGAATTCGGTCCGCGATCTTCGGCGGCGAAGGCTTGTTCCTTGCTTCCCTCACCGGACCGGGCCGCGTCGTCGTGCAAAGCATGACTCTCCAAAAGATGCGGCGCGAACTCGCTCCCGGCCGCTCGGGTGGCGACGAGCACAAGGGGCTCGGCGCGTTCACCGGCATATTCGACAGCGACGACTAGCCGTGCGGCGGTACCATGAAGAGTAGAGGCCTTCAGGCCGGAAAGAAGTGGCACTGCATGTCCCGCATGAACCCGTTGAAATTCATCCTCCCGGCTGTACTCGCCCTGGCGGCGTTCGCGCAAACCCCCGATCCGTGGGCCGCCTCGGACCTCATGGAGCCGGCCGCCCTCGCCAAACGGATCGGCACCAGGGACGTGCCGATGATTCTCTACGTCGGGTTCCCAAACCTGTACAAGAGCGGCCATATTCCCGGATCCATCCTCGTCGGCCCGGGCGCGAAGCCCGAGGGAATTGAATTGATGAAGGCCGCCCTCGCCAACGTATCCCACGATAAGGAAATCGTGATCATCTGCGGCTGCTGCCCCATGGACCGCTGTCCGAACATCCGTCCGACCTTCAAGCTGGCGCACGACATGGGTTTCAAGAACGTCAAGCTCGTCCCCATGCCCACCAACATGCACACGGACTGGGTTACGAAAAACTATCCGTTTGAGCACGCCGCCAACACGCCCCCAAAGCCGTAAGCATCGGCGTCGGCGGTAGCGTAGA
>JBDTTK010000564.1:0-3604 GCA_039930685.1 Bryobacteraceae bacterium
CAATGGACGCGCCTTCGTGGCGCAGGACGGCTCCGTGATCGATCTCGGAACATTCGCTGGCGGATCTTGGTCGGCGGGCTACTCCATTAACAACAACGGCCAAGTTGCCGGTTACGCCATGCGTCAGAACGGAACGTTCCAGGCTTTTCTTTGGTCGCAATCGACCGGACTCGCCGCGATCGACGGGCTCGGCGGCGTCAACAGCTACGCGATGTCTGTTAACGACTCGGGGCAGGTCGCCGGAAGCGCACAGGTGGCGTCCGGCTATGTGCACGCCTTCCTGTCGTCCAACGGAACCACAAAAGATCTAGGCACTCTCGGCGGCGGATCCAGCTACGGGTACGGCATCAACGGGGCGGGCGACGTCGTTGGCTACTCATGGACCCGCTTCGGCGACACGCATGCCTTCCTCTTTCACGACGGCGTGTTGTATGACCTGAACGCACTCCTCAAGACGCAAGGCTGGGTTCTGACCGAAGCCTACGGCATTAACGACATCGGGCAGATCGTTGGCTCAGGATGGATTGGCGGCGAGCAGCATGCCTTCCGGCTGGATCCAGCCACTGCACCAGTCATCGCCCTCCGGACCGCCGCCTTCGATGCCGCGCCCGCCGACGTTCCTGAGCCCTCGACGACAATGCTGGTTCTATTGCCCCTGGCCGGTTTGCTTGCGCTGCGGACGAAGCGGTTCCTGCGCGACGGCTCGGGCCGCCAGCATTTGTAGGGTCTTGGCCTCCGACCAGGTGAGCGAAATCAGCAGAGTTTCTTTGCCGGTTTCGCCGTCGGGCCCGATGATCCGGTTGGGCGCGTCGAACGCTACCTTGTCCGCCAGCACTTGATAAAACACGAGCGCAGCCAGATAAGTCCCGGCTCCGGTGGGATGCGACCGGTCCGGAAGATGCAGTCGAATGCCCGGCGCCTCAATCCGCGCCAAAGTCCAAGCCAGGCCGACTGGAGCCAGCCCGGCGTCCAGTTCCCGGGCGATTCGGGTATAGGCGTCATCCAGCCGCCGTTGATGCTCCGGGAAATCCTCGCGCGCCCAGGTCGCAAAGAACAATGCCTTCGCGCCGGATTTTCGGATTTCCGCGTCGAACTTGCGTGCGTACTCAAAGAACTGCGAAGGCTCTTTGATCTGAGGAACTCCGCCAACCGGTGGGGTGTGGCCCAGCGTGCTTTGTTCCTGTAGTACGACATAATCCCACCCGCCTCGGCGTATTGCCGCCAGCGCGCCGCCGCCGTTGTACAACGTCTGCAGGGTGGCGCCTCCTTCCACCACCTTTTCAGCGTGTATGGCAGGCCCTCCCTTCACGGCGCCGGCGATCTTCTCCAGGACGGCCGGCAGATTGTTGAAGTAGGTATAGCTGTTCCCCAGGAACAGGACTCGCAGTTCCTTCGCCTGCGTCTGCGCATCGATTCCGCCAGGGATGAGAAGGAGAAATGCCGCCAGCAGGAAACGTCTTCCGCTGGAGCGTTGTCCTTTGGCTTGGGCGTCGAAATTCATCTTGGTATACAGTCTAGCGGTCCTCGTTGGCGGAGGCGCTGGACATACAACTCTGCTACTATCACTCCCATGGTCTGGCTGGTGGCACTGGCTTTCTTAGCAGCGCCGGCATTCGGCGCCGACGACAATCGCACGCTCGGGGATCGCGCAAGGCAGTATCTGACCGACATGGTCAAGCTGGACTCGTCCAATCCCCCTGGCCGTGAAACCCGCGTCGCGGAATATTTGAAGCAAGTTGCCGACGCGAATGGCATTCCTTGCGAGGTCATCGGTGGCGATCGCCACCGGCTGAACTTCGTCGCGCGACTCAAAGGCAACGGAAAGCTTCGGCCGCTGCTGCTGATGGCGCATTCCGACGTCGTCCCCGCTGACCGTCATCAATGGACGGTCGATCCTTTCTCGGCGGAAGTCAAGGACGGCTACCTGTACGGCCGCGGCGCGCAAGATACAAAAAGCCTGCTGGCGGCCGAACTTGCGGTGATGGTCGAAATCAAGAAGCGCGGCATTCACCTCAGCCGCGACATCATCTTGCTGTCAGAGGCCGATGAAGAGGCGGGTTCTACCGGAATCCTCTGGCTGCTTCAAAACGCGCCGTCCAAGATCGATGCGGAGTTCGCCATCAACGAGGGCGGGCACGTTGTTTCGCTCCGCGACGGCCAACGAGTCTTTGAAATCCAAACTTCCGAGAAGATTCCCACCCGCATCACGCTCGTCGCGAAAGGCACTGCCGGCCACGCTTCCCTTCCTCGATCGGACAATCCTGTCCTGCGTCTCGCTCAAGCGATCGTCAAGCTCTGTGAGACAGACCAGCCGGTCCACCTCACCGCAACCACCCGGCGGTATCTGCGCGAAATGGCCAAGCTGGACGACTACCGCTGGCTTGCTCCGTTGCTTCCGAAACTGGAGAATCCCGCCACGTCCACCGCGGCAGCCAACCAGATTCGCGCGCGCGATCCGGAAATCGACGCGATGCTACGCACCTCCGTTACCCCGACCATTCTCCACGCAGGTTTCAAAATCAACGTGATTCCGAACCGTGCGGATGGGCAGCTCGATGTGCGCCGCCTGCCTAGCGAAACGAAGGACGAAGTGATGAGCCGTTTTCAGAAGATCGTCAACGACCCTTCCATTACGATTGAGCAGGCTGGCGGCCAACAAATGCCTGCTACCGAGCCCAGTTCGCTCAACACGGTCCTCTATAAGGCGATCGAGCGAGCCATCTCGAAGGTCAATAACGGCGACGTATCCGTCCCCTACATGACTCGCGGCGCGACGGACGGCGCGTTCCTCCGCGCCCGTGGCACCGCGGTGTATGGTGTACCGCTGTTCGTGTACGACAACAAGGAAAGCCGCGCGCACGGCAACGACGAACGGATTCCGCTCAAAGCCGTCGACGACGGCGCCGAGTTGCTATGGCAAATGGTGCTCGAGGTTGCGGCGCCCGGGACCTAAGCATTACACCGCGAGCAGGCCGAGAGCTTCTTCAAGCAGAGGCGTCTGTGGGTAAGGATGGCCGAGGTACCGCCGAAATCCTTCGGCATACCGCAATCCCGCGCGCCGGCCGACGATTCGGGTCCACGTCTCCATCTGTATAAGGTAGTCGTCGATTCCGTGCTGTCGGCGAAGCCAATCGCGCTGACTGGCGTGCGCCGCCAGCGCTGCCTTCTTTGTTTCCATGTCCGCTTCCACATCGACGTACAGGTCGGCGAGCAAATCGTTGCCACTCCGGTCGACCCCCGAAGTGGAATCCATGAAGTAGAGATGCGGAATGGCGTCGAGCGCCGCTGCATCACCGCCGGTCTCGTAATTGGGAGCAGATGCCGCAAAGCACGCGTCCCGAACCAGAACGCTGGTCGCCTCATGGTCCGTATGGTAGTCGATGGGAGCCGCGGTTAAGACGATCGCGGGCGTCTGACGGCGAATCAGCTCGCAGACCCGCCGCCGGGAAGAGTCATCATTGAAAATGGCCATGTCGCGGAACTCAGCGCACTCGTAAGAGGCGCCGAGCAGAATAGCGGCTTTGCCTGCTTCGCCCCTCCGAATTCGCGCGGTCTCCTCTGGGTTCGTTTCGCGCGAGCCGCAGTCGCCCGGCGTCATGGTCAC